>JAZUNA010000034.1:0-3615 GCA_045603905.1 Oxalobacter sp.
TGAACGGAACCAAAGCGCGCAGGTCGATATTTGCGTTTTGATTTTATCAGATTAAGACTTGAGCTCTGAACGGAACATCGATGGTTCAAAGCACACGGCAAGAACAATTTTATCAGATTAAGACTTGAGCTCTGAACGGAACTATGTTTTATGCATCATGTTATGTCGCATGATTTTATCAGATTAAGACTTGTGCTCTGAACGGAACATCAAAACAATATCTGTGCGGAGCAATGTGATTTTATCAGATTAAGACTTGAGCTCTGAACGGAACACTTTTTTACTATTCGTAGCGTTCATATAAATTTTATCAGATTAAGACTTGAGCTCTGAACGGAACCATGTGGACTATGTATGCATTGCAGGATAAATTTTATCAGATTAAGACTTGAGCTCTGAACGGAACTCCGGTTGTCTGGATAAGATTATCGGCAAGATTTTATCAGATTAAGACTTGAGCTCTGAACGGAACGTTGACAACCTGATAGAAGCAGGTCTTGTTATTTTATCAGATTAAGACTTAAGCTCTGAACGGAACCTTTGCACAATGACATGATCATTCAAAGGAATTTTATCAGATTAAGACTTGAGCTCTGAACGGAATCAATCACATCAAGTGGTGATTGTGCTGTTTATTATACTAAACTAGTATCAATAAAAATTAAAAAATATTCTTCAATTTCTCTTTTATATAAGAGATTTATCAACAATCAGAAAATATAACTTTCAATAGTTTTTATTGCTTTGCAAAACACATTTTGCCGCTTCAATACCACTTCTAATTGCTGATTCAAGAGTTGCAGGATAGTCTGACTCAATATAATCCCCAGCAAAGAAAAGTCCTTTTTTGTCACTTTGTGTTTGAGGGCGTAAGAGGGCAGGTTTACAAACAAAGGTAGCATGTTTTTCAGATATGGTTTGACTCCATAATGGAGAAGCTAGTTCTGATAAATGAAACTCATCTGCTAATTGTTGTGCAATTTGATTTTCCAGTTCTTTGCGTGATAAATGAGAAGTTGCAGAGGATGTGCTAATAACAACAGCAAAAATTCCTGCAAATTGTGAATCCAACCAACCTCGATCAAAAACAAATTGTCCCCATTTCCCTAATTCAGCATTATCTTCCAAAGCAAAAAAAGCACGAGGTAGTTTGATATTTTTCGGATACCCAAAATAACAGGTATGGATCGGTTCAAATTTTAATTCTGAAAAACGAGTTGTATCGATATGGCGTCCTGCCAGATTCGCGGCAATTTGTGCAGAGGTCGCAACCACTACTGCATCAAATGTTTCTCCATCAATTGACCAACCGGTTGTGGCTTGTTGAAGTGAACGAACAGTTTTCCCTGTAAAAACTTTACCTTTTTTAGCTTTGATGTATTCAAGTGCTTTATCAGGAAAAAGTGCTGAAAAATCCAGTTTAGGGATCAGCATATCGGAAGCTTTGCGACTAGCACCTAGACTATCACGTAATACATTCAGAAAAATTTGTGCTGAGGCTTGTTCAGGGACAGTATTTAATGCGGCAATACATAACGGTCTCCACAAGAGACGGTAAAGACGCTCTGTTTGGCTATAGCGCTCTAAAAGTGTTGAAACAGCACAATCCGTATTTAATTTCCATCCCATCCAACGTGCGGCAGAAAAAAAACGGCTTAAAGCCATCTTATCTGCAAAATCCAGTCCATCAGCGCTAATTAGCGCAGTTGCCAAATGAAAAGGAGCAGGTAACTTTGATGCAATAAAAGAAATACCATTACTTTTAGGTGGGTAGCACATTTGTAATGGCAATCGTAAAAAGGCTTCATCAGGATTAATGCCTACCTTTTTCATGAGACGAAAGCATTCTTTGTATGCGCCCAAAAGAATATGCTGTCCGTTATCTAATGTTTTATCTTCAACTTCAATTCGTCTGGCTCGTCCACCAGGTGTCGTTCGTGCTTCGAAAAGAGAAACAGAAATACCTGCATCAACCAGTTCAACAGCTGCAGCACATCCAGCCCATCCTGCGCCAATGACAGCAACTTTTTTCGAATTAGTTTCGGACATAGGCTTTCCATGCCAACCAGAGTTTATGAATAGTAGAAAGTGAATTTCTTCTATCTAAAACTTTAAATCCGCCAGCTTCTATTTTGGTTAACAGGGTTCTGTATATTTCAGCCATGATTAAGCCAGGTTTTTGAGCTTTTCTGTCAGCATCTGGTAAAAGTGCAAAAGCTTCATCGTAAACAGCATGAGCCCGTTTTGCCATGAATGCCATATAGTTTGCGAAGTTTTCTGAATATCGCAGATTCAAAAGATCATCTTGAGAAATACCATACTGAGCAAGTTCATCGGCGGGAAGGTAAATTCTTCCTAGACGGACATCATCACCAACATCTCGAATAATGTTGGTTAGTTGAAAAGCCAATCCCAATTTTTCAGCATAAAGCAGGGTCTGTTTTTGAGTGACGCCAAAAATACTGGCAGAAAGAATGCCAACAACACCTGCAACATGCCAGCAGTAGGATGTCAGTGCTTCAAAGGTAGGATATTTTGTTTGAAGTAAATCCATTTGCATGCCATCGATTAACGCATGTAAATGTTCTCCTCGCAGTTGATATGTTTCCAGGTGAGGATAAAGAGCTAAAGTGACGGGATGAGATGGATTACCATTTAACATGGCATCAATTTCTTTTCTCCATTCATCAAGTTGTTGTTGCGCTAAATTTGTATCAGGACATTCATCAACAACATCATCGATTTCCCGGCAATAAGCATATAACGCAGTAATTGCAAGACGGCGCTCAGGTGTTAGAAAACGGAAACTGCTATAAAAGCTAGATCCACTTTCAGCAGCTTTTTTCTGGCAATACTCGTTAGGAGTCATAACATTTATAAAATATCCAAAACAACAGGTGTTGTGATTATCGTGCCAAATGGTATCAGAGTATTCATAAGAAAAATATCCATGAGAGACACAATATTTATAAAAACAACAAAACAGATGTATTTAATCGTTATTTATGGAAAAAATGTAGAGCCTGTTTTTATCGTCAGATAGAAAAAATAAATTTTTAAAATTTTTCAGCTTCAGAAATAACCTTGTAAATATCTAAAGCTTCTTTTGTTGTCATGCCATTTGAGCTGTTGACGGAATAGGCATGATTATCTGATTCGAAAGAGATGACATAAATCGCTTTATCATCCTTGCGAATAGTAATTAAGATATTGTTTTTAAATGATAATTTTTCTGTTACTGGGTATTGATGATAGTCTCCACTGATATCAGAATCTTTAAAAAATTTTCTCCCTTTTCTGATGATTAACAATCGGTTTTCATTCAACGGATATCGTATTTCTATTATGTTTTTCATGGCTCTTACACTGTAATTGGTAAGAGAAAGTGGAAATGAAAAACCAGCTATTTCTGATGCTTGAGAGAGATTTTCTTTACAGTCTGTCCATGGATTGGGTAAATGAAGTGGTGTCAAAGAATTTGTTGTATTGCAACCGATGAGAAACAGAAACAAAGAGAAATAAAAACCTAAAAATGAAATCAGTTTTATTCGGTTTTTCATATTGTTATTAACACTTAATCAACAAAAGGATAGCCAATATTAACTACAACAACTA
>JAZUNA010000035.1:0-12530 GCA_045603905.1 Oxalobacter sp.
CGATTATTCGTTGTTTGAAGCTCTCCACCAAACAATTCTTTTCGGTGTTCCTTTGCAATTAAAACAGCTCCCCAACCACCTGGACCAGGATTGCCGCGACAGGCCCCGTCTGTATAAATTTCAACTTCATTCATTTTTATCAATTCTCTACTTAAGTCATTTAAACTGAAATAGTCTCACACAGTTATAATGAAATTTTTACCTGCAGGAGAAAACATGACTAATTCGTCAGAAAAACCTCTCTTTGTAAAAGCGCTACTTGCTTTTAATGACAACTACATTTGGTGTATTGATAATGGCACAGATGCTATTGTCATTGATCCAGGTGATGCTGATGTTGTTATGGAAGAACTGCAAAAACGCTCCCTGTCGCTTTGTGCTATTTTGTTAACCCACCGGCATGACGATCACATTGGAGGCTTGCCTCGTCTGACTGAAAAATTCTCCGTTCCAGTTTATGGTCCTAAAAAGGATGATATTGTAGGCGTAAATAACCCTCTACAGGAAGCAGATTCTTTAACAATTAATACACTTAATCTCACTTTTTCTGTATTGGATGTTCCTGGACACACTAAAGGACATATTGCATATTATTCTCAACAATACAATTGGCTGTTTTGCGGCGATATGCTTTTTGGTGCAGGTTGCGGTCGTATGTTTGAAGGAACTCCAGAAATTATGGTTTCATCCTTAGCTAAATTTACCGCTTTACCAGATGAAACTCTCGTATTTGCTGCACATGAATATACTTTATCTAACCTTAAATTTGCATTAGAAATTGAACCTAATAATCCGGATATTTTAAAACGCTTGCAAGAGGACCTTCTCAAACAAAATAAAAAAGAACCCACGTTACCATCGACTATTGCACTGGAAAAAAAGACCAATCCTTTTTTACGTAACAATGAACCCGATGTCTTAAAACAACTTTTGTCATTAGGATTAATTAAAGAAAAAAACACGATTGATGCTTTTGCTGCGATGAGAGAATGGAAAAATACTTACCGATAAAATTCGTATCGAATTGTATTTTATTAAGTTCCTTCACTTTATTTATGATCTAATAACTTTAATAAATAAAAAGGAGATTTCGTTATGCAAGAAAGTTTTACAGTTACCCTGACGCATAAAGACGCCTATCGTTTCGAAGTAGAATTTGAAGATAAGTTTACAGAATTCAATACCTTTGTCTCTGATGAACCAGAACCCATGGGCACCAATAAAGCACCTGCACCAACACATATGTTAATTGCTGCTGTTGCAAACTGCTTATCTGTCAGCTTTATGTTTGCTGTTAATCGAGCAAAACAAGATGTCGGTGGACTAAAAACCAAGGCAACTTGTCATATCGGAAGAAATGAAAACAGACATTTCCGGGTTGTCAAAATTGAAGTGGAAATCCAAACAGGAAAAGCAGCTGAAGAAATTGCACAATTAGAAGATATTCTGTCCCGTTTTGAAGGAATTAGTACAGTTTCTCGAAGTGTATTGGAAGGTATTCCAACTGTAACAACTGTTATTGATAAAACCGGTAAACGCTTAAAATAAAATCGTATTATTTGAAGATACAAAGGTTAGTTGCATTTACTCTATTTTGACAGGAAAAAACAATGCAAATAGGTCATATCTGTACAACAAATACCATTACTTGTTCACCAGAAACCACCATTTTTGAAGCAGCCAAATTAATGAGGCAATATCATGTTGGCACGCTTATTGTTGTAGAAGAAGTCAATGGATTACGTATTCCGCAAGGAATTATTACAGACAGAGACATCGTTGTCATTGTGCTCGCAGAAGAACTTGATCCAAAAAGAATCAAAGTTCTAGATATCATGAAAACGGAGTTGATGACCGCAGTTGCAACAGAAGATGTTTTCGAAACAGTTGAACGAATGCGTTATAAAGGTGTTCGTCGAATTCCTGTAGTAGATAAACATGGCGCACTAACCGGTATTGTCAGTGTTGATGACATCTGGAAATTTTTGGCAAAAGAAGTCACAGAACTTTCAGAAGTCTCAACACGCCAACAAAGTCGAGAAAGAATTTCACGAGGACGATAAATTCCACTACGACCGATTGATGCCCTAAACATTAAATAAAAAAATTCATGCTTGTTCCAACTTCTAAAAATCTTGTTATTACGATGCATGATTGGTTGAAATCAACCACCGGCTCTTATATTCGAGAATGGGAAGAGGCACGATATAAAAATCTTACTGCCGATATTTTTGGTTTTCATGCACTGCAAATTGGATTTCCATCTATTAAAACCCTAAACGAAAATCGCATTAAAAATCGTTGGCTTTCTTGTACTGATTTTTCCGAAACAAAAAAAAATCCTCCAGAACCTCTTTCGACTTCCTCTATTTCTATATCGATTTCCCATCGCTTTGAAGAACTTCCCTTTGCTTCTCAAAGCATTGATTTAGTCGTTTTGCCCCATGTTCTTGAGTTTGCAGAATCTCCTCATCAAGTTCTTCGTGAAGTCGAACGAATATTAATTCCAGAAGGAAAATTAATTATCAGTGGTTTTAATCCAGCTAGTCTTTGGGGCATTAGACAAGCTTTTGGAAAAATAACTGGCGTCCATTTTTTACCAGAATATGCTGAATTTATCAGCTTACCTAGAATAAAAGACTGGTTAAAACTCCTGAATTTGGAAACCAGTCGAGGACATTTTGGTTGTTATGCTCCTCCTTGTAAAACATCAAAATGGTTATCTCATTTTTCTTTTATGGAAAAGGCAGGAGAAAGATGGTGGCCTTATTTAGGTGCAATTTATATTGTTGAAGCAATTAAACGCGTTCAAGGTATACGTATTATTGGACCTACTGTTAAAAAACGTACCCAACGTTATTTTCGACAAATCCCTGTGAACAATAAAACCCTTCAAAAAAATATCAGCCAAACAAGGGATTATTCTATTTATGATGAAAGAAAAAAATGACTAGTACGCTCGTTTTAGATGAACAAGTTCAATCTTTAAAAAAAGTAGCTTGGTGGCTATATATATTTCATAGTGTTGATTTAGTCATTGCACTTGGTCTTTTTTCCTGGATACCCCTTATTATCAGCTATCTGACACGATCAAATGCAAAAAATACTTTTGTCTATAGCCATCACACTTGGCAAATCAATTCTTTTTGGCTGTATATAGTTTTAGCTATTTTAGGATGGATTTTTGTTATTACACTAATCGGTATCCCATTAGCTTATCTTATTTGGGCAATTGCTTGGATATGGAAAGCTTATCGATTAATTAAAGGCATTATTGCCCTTAACAATAATCGACCTATTCCAAATTAAAAATCTCAATTAACCTTTAATCTACGAGCAATATCAGAACGTTTAAAAACTTTAAACGTTCCCATTGCCTTTGCGACTAACGCATCACCATTCCAGATTTCTCCTTCACAGTAATACATAGTAGTAGAACGATGTAATACTCGACCAACCCCTCTTACATAACTATTAGCTTTCCCTCCCGGTTGAAAAAAACTGGTTTTCATTTCAACCGTAGCAGCACTCGTTACTCCTTCGACTAAAGAACGTGCAGCACGAGACATACTTGCATCTAAAAGAGTCATGGTAATACCACCATGCATAACCTGCCAACTGTTCATATGTTGCGGTTGCAATTTGATGGTAATTTCTGCTCTACCATCAGCCATGCTGACGAGTTCAAAGCCTAGTTCTTTTAAAAAAGGATTTTCTGTAATTTTCATTATTTCTGAGCTGTTTCAGCTTTTTGCTCTTCTGGTTTTTTTAAAATTTCTACTTTTGCTTTATCTCGCAAATAACGCATATATGCATACATTTCTTGCTGCGACATATTACGCATCAACTGAGTTTGCATTGCCTCACGGACTTGTCGATTATGCTTCGTTGGTTCACTAATTTTATTTATTCGATAGATGACATATCCTTCTGCATAATCCACACCACTCACATAAGTTGGTAACTTACTGACATCCGCTTTCATGATAGGCATAAGATCTGTTCTACCTGTCATGTTAATCATTTGACGAGAAACTTTAACAGCAGAAGAAAAACCTTTAGGTGAAGCGCCTTCATTAAGTTGTTTTAATTCTGCTTCTCCTGCCTCTCTTGCTAACTTGACAGTTTTTTGTGCTAAAACAACTTTTTCAATACCCTCTTTTACTTCATTAAAAGGCTTAACTTTTGCAGGAAAATATTCGGAAATACGAGCAGCAACCATCAACTGCGGACTAATTTCAATCGCTTCTGTATTGTGCTTATTCTTAATCGCATCATCAGAAAAAATTGCTTGCAAAAACTTTGGATTATTTAAAATAATATGCTTCGCATAAGCAGGATTTGCATTTCTTGTTAAATTATCCGCTTTTAAAATTTTCAATTTCAATTTGTCAGCTACAGGCTGCAAGCTATCAGCTTGTTCATATACCGTATTTGAAAAAATTTCTGCTGCTTCTGCAAATTTTTTACCAGCTAACTGATTCTTGATTTCACCTAAAACCTGCGGCTTGATCTCAGAAAGAGGTCGTTGAATAGCAGGCTTAATATCAGTCAACATAAGAATGTGATATCCAAAATCAGACTGAACAACATCACTTAACTCTCCTTTTTTCAATGCAAATGCTGCATCCTCAAAAGGTTTAACCATCTTACCTTTACTAAAAAAGCCTAAATCGCCTCCTTTTGACGCAGAACCTGGATCATTAGAATGTTTTTTTGCCAAGCTTGCAAAATTTGACGGATTTTCTTTTAATGTTGCTAAAAGTGATAATGCTTTATCTCTTGCCGCTTTGTGATCTGACTCAGAAGCATTTTTTGGTACATCAATCAAAATATGACTGACTCTTCTTTCTTCAGGTATCGTAAAACGTCTTATGTTTTGGTCATAATAAGATTTAATATCTGCTTCACTAACTTTTACAGTATCCTCAATTGATTGCATATCCAAAACAACAAACTCTGCACTGAGATGCTCAGGAACCGTAAATTGACTACTATGGGTTTTGTAATATGTTTCTAAATCTTCTGGAGAAACTTTTACTTGAGAACGATAATCTGAAGCTTTAAAAAGTTTAACTTGCACTTCTCTTTCTTGCTCAAAAATATCCCAAACACGCTCTGTTACTGATTGAGGCATATAAAAAGCATACTGCAATGGTATTGCTATTTGTTGTTGCAATAACTCTTTTCTGACCATCGCAAAATGCATTTGATCAGTTAAGCCTTGAGCTTTTAAACCAGCCTCATATCTTTCTCTATCCAACTTTCCGTCTTCTGTTGTTAATCCAGGAATTTCCATGATTTTCTGTAATACAACAACATCAGGAACAGTCATTTTTTCTTTTGCAATTTCCGTCGCAACAACTCTGTTATCTATTATTTTTTCTAATACCATCCATTTAAAATTAGGAGATTCAATCCACTTTGAATCAAATTGATTTCCGGCACGTTGACGCAATACACTAGCTTCTTCGCGCTGTGCATTTTCCCATTCTTGTTCTGAAATGACTTTTCCATCTACTTTTGCTGGAGCATTACCATCGCCCAACATATCGTAGCCTTGAACACCAAGAAAAATAAAGGAAGGAACAATGAAAACCAACAGAATAATCTGGGTCATTAACTTATTACGGCGGATCCACTCTAACATGACAACTTATCCATGTAGTAAGTAAAACAGAATATTAAAAAAAAAGGCGAACTCTCGTTCGCCTCTTTTCCGTCTGGCGGAGTGGACGGGGCTCGAACCCGCGACCCCCGGCGTGACAGGCCGGTATTCTAACCAACTGAACTACCACTCCAAAATCTTTCTGTCTGGCTCTTGGTGGGTGCTGAGAGGCTTGAACTCCCGACCTACGCCTTGTAAGGGCGCCGCTCTACCAACTGAGCTAAGCACCCATTCGATTCTTAGTCAGCCAAACTTTTTTGCGTATTTTTATTTTTTATTTTTTACGCTTTAAAAAAACATTAGTTTACAGCATCTTTTAAAGCTTTACCAGCCTTAAATTTAGGAACTTTTGCAGATTTTATTTTAATTACTTCACCAGTGCGTGGATTACGACCAGAACGAGCTGCACGTTCACCTACACTAAAAGTACCAAAACCAACTAAGGTCACACTTTCTTGTTTTTGTAATGTAACTTTTACAGCCTCCATCATAGCATCCAAAGAACGCGCTGCTGCTGCCTTTGAAATATCTGCTGACTTGGCAATATATTCGACAAGCTCAGATTTATTCATGTGCCCCTCTCTTCTAATTTATAAATCTGCAAAAAACATCAGAACGCATATTAAACGCGTACATCAGCAATCTGTCAAGACAATTTTTTTCTGAATTAATAAATTTCAGTAATTTTATAATATTTTTATCTATTATTTCTCTTACTAAAAATATAAAAGTTGTTTTTTTTCAATATTTTGACTTTTTTCGCCTTGCCTGAAAAACCAACATCAATTCATAAAATAAAAGACACAATAAAACAACACTTCCACCTATCATCGTTGCTTTTGAAGGAACTTCCCCAACACCAATCCAAACCCATAAAGGCCCTAATACTATTTCTAACATGGCAATTAAAGCCATTTCCGCAGGCATTAAGAAACGAGAAACGTAAACCAGTAATAAACAAGGAACACCAAGCTGAAAAATACCTAAAACAGCAAGAATACCAATATCAAAAACGGTTGCTTCCAATGGAAAAACAAGCGGGGTCATCACAATAAAAGATAATACACCGCCTAAAAAAACAGACGGCATCATGTCCATTGTTTTTCCTGTTTTACTTAAAATAAGATAGTTTGACGCATAGGCAAACGGAACCGCTAACGCAAATAACAACCCTAAAAAATGCGAATCCGTTAGACTCTCCCCACTTCCTAAAAAAATCCACATAACGCCAGCAAATGCAAAAAAAATGGCAATCCAAGCACTAAATGACGTTTTTTGTTTTAAAAAAAGCCAAGCAAAAAAAGCAGTTAAAAGTGGTGTAATGCTTCCAATTATTAAAGTATTTGCAACGGTAGTTAACGTTAAAGAAAGCATGAAACAGGTAAAAATAATTGCCCACAGTATCGAAGACAAAAAACCCGATAACCTCATGTTTCTCAAACTGGATAAAAAATTGTCCTTTCCTGATAACAACAAATAAACAGCCACAAAAAGTGCTGTAAAAAAACTTCGCCAAAAAACAATTTCTACATTTTTTACCATCGTCAATTGCCGAGTAAAAATGCCTGCCAAACTCCATAAAAAAGGAATTAGGATCATCAAAAAAAGAGCATTTCTTCTAGCAATTTTTTTGGTCATAAAATTATCTTTAAAATTTCATATCAATCAGACCGACGAAAAGCACGTTTACGCTCGTATTCTTTTAAATAACGCTTGCGAAGACGAATGCTTTTAGGAGTAATCTCCACCAATTCATCTTCATTAATAAATTCAACAGCATATTCTAATGAAAGCTGAATTGGAGGAATCAATCTTACCGCCTCATCATTGCCTGCCGCACGAATATTGGTTAATTGTTTTTTTCTTGCAGGATTCACGACCAAATCATTTTCTCGTGAATGTATCCCTATAATCATACCCTCATATATGGGGTCATTATGGTTAACAAACAAGCTCCCTCTTTCTTGAAGTTTCCATAATGCATACGCAATTGCGACACCATCCTCTTGAGAAACCAAAACACCGTTTCTTCGACCAACAAAATGATTTTTTTCTTCATTTATAGGATGATAACCATCAGAAATATAACTCATCAACCCGGTTCCATGACTCAAAGTCATATATTCACTTTGAAACCCAATCAAATTTCTTACTGAAATGCGATACTCCAAGCGTACACGCCCCTTACCATCCACTTGCATATCCTGTAACTCTGCACGACGCCGACCTAACTCTTCCATAACAGCGCCTTGACAATCCCCATCCATTTCAACAGTTAATAATTCATAAGGTTCATGCTTGATACCATCAATCGTTTTGTATACAACTGTCGGACGAGAAACAGCAAACTCATAACCTTCTCTCCTCATGTTTTCAATGAGAATGGTTAAATGTAACTCTCCACGCCCAGAAACTTCAAAAACCGTTTCATCATCGGTTAAAGCAAAACGGAGAGCCACATTAGACTTTAACTCTCTTTCTAATCGCTCTCTTAATTGACGACTCGTGACAAATTTTCCTTCTTTACCGGCAAAAGGCGATGTATTAACCATAAAATTCATCGTCATTGTCGGTTCATCTACTGTAAGCATAGGAAGCGCATCTGGTCTTTCTATTGCACAAATAGTCGATCCAATATCAATTTGATCAATGCCATTTATTAAGACAATATCACCTGCAACAGCTTGATCGACAACAACTCGTTCCAAACCTCTAAAATGTAAAACTTGGTTAATACGCGCACGAATAGGCGAAGAATCAGGTCCATTCATGATAACAACGTCTTGCAATGGGTAAATTCGTCCCCGATTGATTCGCCCAACCCCAATTTTTCCTACATAAGACGAAAAATCTAATGATGATATTTGCATTTGAAGCGGACCATCAGAATCCACCTCCCTGACAGGAACATACTTAATAATTGCTTCAAATAATGGGCTTAATGTTCCTGAACGAGCTTCAGGATTAGTAGACGCATAACCATGTAATGCTGATGCATATAACACTGGAAAATCCAATTGCTCTTCTGTTGCATTGAGCTTATCAAACAATTCAAATGTTGCATTGATAACCCACTCAGGTCGTGCACCATCCCGATCAATTTTATTGATAACAACAATTGGCTTTAAACCCAACTCTAACGCTTTTTTTGTAACAAAGCGTGTTTGTGGCATAGGTCCCTCAACAGCATCAACTAAAAGTAGCACACTGTCTACCATGGACAATACTCTTTCAACTTCTCCACCAAAATCGGCATGTCCCGGTGTATCAACAATATTGATGTCAATCCCGTTATACTTTACTGCACAGTTTTTTGACAAAATAGTAATGCCACGTTCTTTTTCAAGATCGTTCGAGTCCATCACACGTTCACTTACCACCTGGTTTTCTCTGAATGTACCAGATTGATGAAGTAGTTGATCAACAAGTGTCGTTTTCCCATGATCAACGTGCGCAATAATTGCTATATTGCGGACATCTCGATTAGTTTTAGACATAAATCTTTATGAATAGAATGAAGATAAATTAGGAGCAGGAATTTTATCACGCACGCATTATCTGCTAATGCAAATAAAACCTAACTTGAAATCAAACGCTCTGGCGCCAAAATACGATTATCTTTGATAAGTGCTGTACCCAATAGTTTTTTTGTATCAGCATTATATACACGTACTCGTTCACTTACTTCAAAAATTGGCAATTTCTCTTTTTCAAGTGAAAGTCTTTGCCCGTGCAAAAAACGCCGAGATAGTTCTGCCGATAACTCAACACTTGGGAAAGTAGAAAGAAGATAATCTACAGGCTTTAAAATCATATTCGTATAAGGACTTTCTGCTTGTTCAATGTCAGTCAACATAGTTGCATCGTCTATATTGAATGCACCAATTTTGACTCTTCTTAACGCTTTTAAATGCGCACAACTTTTCAATGCTGTTCCAATGTCCTCACCAAGCACACGAATATAAGTACCCTTACCACATGAAATTTTCAATGTTAAATAAGGATTTGAAAAATCAAGTATCTCTATTTCGTTAACAACAATTTTTCTCGCCTGCCTTTCAATCTCAATACCTGCTCTGGCATATTCGTACAAAGGCTTACCATGCCGTTTTAATGCTGAATACATGGGAGGAACCTGATCTATTTCCCCTATAAATTGTTTTAAAACACCTTCAATTTTTTCAATAGTAAGATGATCAACCGGCTTTTGTTCTATTATTTCGCCTTCTGTATCGCCAGTTAAAGTCTTAATACCAAGCTGTATTGTCGTTTCGTATGTCTTATCAGCATTGAGTAAGTCTTGAGAAAATTTGGTTGCCTCTCCAAAACACAAAGGCAAAAGACCTGTTGCAAAAGGATCAAGTGTTCCTGTATGACCCGCTTTTTTAGCATTTAACTTACGTTTTATACGAATTAATGCATCATTACTGGATAAACCAGCTGGTTTATCCAGTAATACCACACCATGTACAGATATTTGTTTTTTTGAGGACTGAACTAAAGACATAATAGAAAAACTAGTTTATAAATAAACTAGCTTATAAGGCATCCTCATCATCTTTTGCACGTTGAGAATTGGCTTGATCAATCAAATCAGAAAGAGCCATACCTCGAACAACAGAATAATCATACTCAAATCGCAACTGGGGCAAAGTATGAATGTGCATACGCTTGCTTAACTGATTTCGAATAAACCCGTTTGCCTTTTCTAAACCTTGTAACGTTTCCTGAATAGATTCTTCACTATCATTTAACGTCGTAAAAAACACTTTTGCATACGCATAATCAGGCGTTACTTGAACTTCCGTAATTGTCACAAGACCCACTCTTGGATCTTTCAACTCAAAAGTCAAAATTTCTGAAAGATCTTTTTGTATTTGATCCGCTACTCGTAAACTGCGTCCGGGAACTGATTTATTGCGCTTTACCATCTTTCATTTCCCTTTCTCTAACAAAATAATTTATTAACCCAAGTTAATTACAATGTTCTTGCAATTTCTTGAACCTCATAAATTTCAAGCTGATCGCCTTCTTTGATATCGTTATATCCTTTTAATGTCAAACCACACTCAAATCCAGACTTAACTTCACGCACATCATCTTTAAAGCGTTTAAGAGAATCAATTTCTCCAGACCAAATAACAACATTATCACGTAACAAATGTGCCAAAGCGCCTCGTTTAACCAGTCCTTCCAATACAAAACAGCCCGCAATAGAACCAATGCGACTAATGCGAATAACTTGTCTAATATCCAGTAAACCTAAAGTCTGTTCACGTTTTTCTGGTGTTAACATACCAGACATTGCTGCACGAACATCGTCAATTGCATCATAAATAATATTGTAATAACGAATATCAATACCATGTGTTTCTGCAAGTGCACGAGTTTGTGCATCTGCACGCGTATTAAATCCAATAATGACCGCATTTGATGCTACAGCAAGGTTAACGTCTGACTCAGTAATACCACCAACTGCGGCATGTACAACTTGTACTCTTACCTCATCATTAGACAACTTCAGCATAGAACTGGATAATGCTTCCTGAGAACCTTGTACATCCGTTTTGATAATTAATGGTAGTGTTTTAACTTCACCTTCAGCAATTTGGTCAAACATGTTTTCAAGTTTAGCCGCTTGCTGTTTTGCTAATTTCACATCACGGAATTTTCCTTGCCTAAACAAAGCAATTTCTCGCGCTTTGCGCTCATCCGCCATGACAAGAACTTCCTCACCTGCAGCCGGCACACCTGTCAGACCTTGAATCTCAACCGGAATACTTGGTCCTGCTTGAGTAATAGCCTTACCATTTTCATCTAACATCGCTCTAACGCGACCAAATTCCTGTCCAACAAGTACGATATCAGTCTTACGAAGTGTTCCTGACTGAACTAAAACTGTCGCAACAGGTCCACGACCTTTATCCAAACGAGCTTCAATAACCAAACCTTTTGCAGGAACATCAACAGCAGCTTTTAACTCCAGCATTTCTGCTTGCAATAAAACATTTTCTAAAAGTGAATCAATACCCTGTCCACTTTTTGCAGAAACAGGAACAAAAGGTGAATCACCTCCATATTGCTCAGGAATCACATCTTCTGTAACCAGTTCTTGCGTAACCCGATCAACATTTGCACCAGATTTATCAATTTTATTAATCGCAACGACCAACGGAACATTTGCTGCTTTTGCATGCGCAATAGCCTCCTTGGTTTGTGGCATCACGCCATCATCTGCGGCCACAACCAAAATAACAATATCTGTTGCTTTCGCTCCTCGAGCACGCATAGCCGTAAAGGCTTCATGACCTGGCGTATCTAAAAAGGTAATCACACCATTAGGCGTTTGCACATGATAAGCCCCAATATGCTGCGTAATACCGCCTGCTTCGCCAGAAGCAATTTTGGTTCGACGAATATAATCCAAAAGCGATGTCTTACCATGGTCAACGTGCCCCATAACAGTAACAACTGGCGCTCTTGGCAATAATTCTGCATCAATATTTTCACCCATTGCGGCAAGTTCTGCCTCATGATCTTGTATCTTAGCAGCATGCGCTTTATGGCCCATTTCCTCTACTAAAATCATAGCGGTTTCTTGATCTAAAACCTGATTAATAGTGACCATTTGCCCTAAAAGCATCAATTGTTTAATAACTTCAGATGCTTTAACCGCCATTTGATGCGCTAACTCAGCAACTGTAATGGTTTCTGGTACATAAATATTTTTAACAATCGCTTCAGTTGGTTGTTGGAAATTACTTTCCCTTTCAACTGGTTGTTGATTTTTTCTGTTCTTTGGACCACTTCCTCCTCGCCAACTTTGACGAGTATTCTCAGTTGTTCCACCACGAGTTTTCAT
>JAZUNA010000036.1:0-33140 GCA_045603905.1 Oxalobacter sp.
CATGTCGTGTTGCCTCTACTGCCGTATCAATTGAAGCATGACCTGACATCATTATAACAGGCATGCTTAAAAGATTTTCTCGCCGCCATTCCTTTAAAAGAGAAATGCCATCTGTTCCAGGCATCCAAATATCTAATAAAACAAGATCAAGTGTTTTTGATGCACGCGCTTCTCTTGCTTGGTTTGCATTTTCTGCTGTATAGACGACATGTCCTTCATCAGAGAGTGTTTCTGACAGTAATTCTCGAATGCCTATTTCATCATCCACCACTAGGATATTTGCCATATTTACCTACCCTCAACTTAGCATTCTTTATTGCTAAATTATGCTTAAGCTGTTTTTGGTGCTAACTGTAATAATAAAACCGAGACAACTGCACCATTGGTATTTTCTCGATTTCGAACATCTATTTTTCCGTGATGCTCTTCAACAATTTTTTTTACAACTGCCATGCCAAGACCACTGCCTCGTTTTTTTGTTGTTACGTAAGGCTCAAAAACTCTCGAAAGAATTTTTTGCTGCAATCCTGGACCATTATCCATAACTGATAATCTAACAGCAATACAGATTTCATTTGAAGCATTATGATACGTAACTTTTTCTGTTATCACATCAATTCTTGATGGAATTTCAATATTTTGATCTGTTTCTGTGACAGCATCTAAAGCGTTTTGAAGCAGATTATGTATAACTTGCCTCAATTGAGTTTTATCTCCCATAACCAGAGGAAGATTATGCTCAAGCGAAGTATGAATAATATCCCGAGAATCATCTCCTGTGTATAAATGTATGATGTCTTCAACTAAATTATTTAGATCTAAAGGAAATAGTTGAGCAGGAGGTGTGCGTGCATAATTGCGAAAATCATCAACCATTTGTTTCATCGCTGTTACTTGATTAACAATGGTTTGTGTGCTTTTATTAAGGAAATTCACTCCAGATTCATCTAGTTGTTTTTCTAATTTCATCTGCAATCTTTCAGCAGAAAGTTGAATCGGGGTGAGAGGATTTTTGATTTCGTGAGCTAAGCGGCGAGCAACTTCTCCCCAAGCTAAAGAACGTTGAGCAGAAATAATGTTCGTTATATCATCGAAAACAATGATATAACCACTTTCGTCTTTAACTGGTAAACGAGATCCTCTTGCAAGAAGGATGATGTCATGCACTTCATCATCGTTAAAGGTTAGTTGAGGAACTTCTATTTGTCTTTGCCAATGCATCCATGCCGCATTATTTTCATTGGCAGCTGTTTTAGCACTTAACTCAGAAAAAGCTTGAGTAATAGTTGTTACAAAAGGAGTTAATTCGCTGATTTCTGATAAGGATTTTCCGACGTATGAATCGATATTTTGGCGCAAAATACGAGAAGCTGGCTCGTTGCAACTGATGATTTTAAATGCGTTATCAAGAACAATAACGCCTGCCGACATATTGGTTAGTACAGATTCAAGATGTGCTTTTGCAATTTCAAGATCAATACGACTTTTTTCATTTTGTTCCCTAGCAGTTGCTAGTTGTTGCGTCATGTCGTTAAATGAGTGGATCAGCGTACCTAACTCGTCTGAAGTTGAAACGGTTTTTTGAGGTGATAAATCGCCTTCAGCGACAGCTTTTGTTCCTTGCGCTAAAAGCAATAAAGGACGTGTTAAGTTGGATGCGATTTGAAAAGCTGCAGCTGTAGCCGCAAAAACAGCAAGTAAAAGAGTTAATGTCAAAGTAACAATATAAATTTTACGAAGACCCGATCTAGAAAGAGAGCGAACTTGATATTCACTATAAGCAGCTCTTAAAGCATCGGCATCTTTTGCTATTGATGTAGGTATCGGTTGAATCAACTGTAAAAAATATTGTTCTTTGTAGTAGGTTTTTCCCAGTGTCTTAGGAATAGCAACAATAACTCTTAATTTGATAGCGGTTTCATCTGTTTTGACAGTTTGAGGATCATCATAAATTCCTTCGATGATGGAATAACGTGATGTTGCGGCGGCTTGCTTTAACATCGATTGAGAAGGAATATCCGGCTGGAGATTTTGATAATCTGTGCTAGATGTCGCAACGATATGCCCATTTTCTGTAACGATGGTTGCTTCAATTAAATTTTTATCGTTTCGAAGTTGAGATATGGTCAATATCTGTTCAGATAAATTAAGAGGAGCTAATTCCGTGGATAATTGTTCGGCTTGGCTATTTAAATTCGAAAGGTAAGATTCAATAATATTTTGACCTAATTTAACACCTGAATTTAATGCAGTTTCAACGCGTACATCAAACCAAGATTCAATAGAGCGAGAAACGAATTGAACTGATACAGCATAAATAACGGCACCAGGAATAATTCCCATTAGTACAAAAAGCACCATCAGACGCATCATAAGTCGTGTGCCAAAACGACCTCGCCTATATCGCCTATAAAAACGAATTAGCATTAATGCAATCAGAACGAGTAAGGCTATTCCAACTAATATGTTTAGTCCTAAAAGCCAAGGATAATGTTGTTCAAAAAAACTGGTGTTTTCTGCGGCAGAAGCAAGAAGAAAAAGGAGAATGCCCATAATGGCACCACCGATAATCAAGATATAGCGAAACGTGCGTGTCACTACAAAAGCCTCTAAGCCTTAAACGAAAAGCGCTTCCATGAAGAAGAAAGGCGCCAATTTCTATTATTAATTACGTTAATTTGAAAAGGTTTAGGTAAATAGGACATATCAAGCTGAATTCGAACGGCAGCATCATATGTTTCATTTTCTTTTAAACTTCCCTTTTCTGCAAAAATCCAATGTGGAGGATGTTTAACCAAGTTAATTGCTTCTTCGAAAGAATTGATATGCTGTTGTATGTTTCCAATATAAGTTACGCTATATTGGCGCGTTAACACATTATATGCAATTCGAATTGTGCGAGAACTTTCAATTGGCGTCTCATCAAACCAATACCAGCGAGGACGTGTAATTTCTATTTCTGTCGTAAAGTAAAGGGGGATTCCACGAAGTAAAGCGTCTTCTAATCCACGTGGTAACTCAAGAGAAAAGTTAGTAGCAAGTTGATACCCTTCGTTTGATTTCTCAATTTTGATGTCTTCAATATTAATGGATGCATCTGCCAAAGAAGGTAATGGCTGCACCATTAAAAAAAAGAAAAATGAACAAATTAAGAGATTAAAAAAACGTCGCATTATTCAATAAAAAACTTGGTTTTTAAGGGAAATCCTATGTAACTACCTTTTCAAAAAGAGCATAAAAAAGTCCATCATGATTTTGTTTATGCCTGGTTGTTGGTAATAATTGACCTGGAGCAGAAAGTCTTTTGGCATTATTTCTTAAAGCAAAAGCTTTTGCTTGCATTTCGGACTCTTTTGGCCAAATTGAACAGGTCACAAAAAGCAATTTACCATTAGGACGCAACATCTGCCACAAATTATCAAGAATTTGTGCTGAAAGTGTTGTAAGTTGTTCTATATCAGTATTTCTACGAAGCCATCGAATATCAGGATGTCGACGAACAATGCCCGATGCTGTACAAGGAACATCTGCTAATATTCGATCAAAATAGCTCCCATTCCACCAATCCTGTTTGGTGGCATCACCTTGTTTGATTTCAGCTTGTAACTGAAGTCGCTTCATATTTTCTTCAATCATTTTTAATCGTTCAGGATCACGATCTAACGCTAATACATTGACATTAGCGGTTTCTAATATATGTCCGGTTTTTCCTCCTGGTGCAGCACAAGCATCTAGTACTGACATGCCGTCTTGCAAATCTAATAAAGAAGCAGCGTGTTGAGCAGCAGCATCTTGAACAGAAACAAAACCTTCTTTAAAACCCGGAATACGAGAAACAGGTATTGGTCTTTTTAAGATGATTGAGCCAGGATCAACTTCGTAGGCGTCAATATCATTTTGTTGTAGTAAATCAAGATATTCTTTTTGGGTTGTTTTCTTTTTATTTACTCTTAGTGTAAGAGGTGGCTCTGAATTATTAGTTCTCAAAATGTCTTCCCAATTTTGAGGATAAGCATTTTTTGTTTCTTGAACCCACCATTCAGGATGATTCCATGTTGCTTCAATGAATTGCTTAGCTTCTTCTAACAATACATTATCTTCTCTCAGAAAACGACGTAAAACAGCATTTACAAGTCTTTTGTTGTGAGATAAAGGAGGGATGGAGGCAATTGCAGTAACACTTTGATCAATAACGGTAAATGGTTTATATGGCAATACGTTATTTTGATCTGGGTCTGTAAGCAGAGAAAAAGCACAATACAATAAACTACGCAAAATAATAGATTCAGGTAGTTTATGAGTCATTTTTTTTAGCAAAATGCGGGAAAGACCTAATTTTCTTATGGTCCGAAATGAAATATCTTGAATAGCTCCTGCTGCTTGGGGAGAAATTGATTTTTGTTCAGTTACTTTCGATAAAGCTGCAGGTAATGCTGTTCCATTTTCAACTTGCGCAACTGCATGTGCAGCACCTAAAAGTGAAAAAGCAAGCGAATCAACAGGTAAACGGGATTTGAATGGAGTTATTTTATTTTTTTTAGACACATCGTTCTTTCAAAATGAGCATTTTTTCTTATCCGTACAAAAAATCATCTAAACCATCTTGAACTTATTTTGTGGTACAAATAGCTGCTTTAACTTGAATGTAAAATATATTTACATGGATAAGGCTAGTATGAATAGCAATGGTTAAATCCATTTCTCTACTGAATGATATATACCCACAAGTACTTCCGTAAAGATCTGTGTAACAGGCTTTTAATCATTATCCCGTTTTTTTTTGTTCGTCCTTTAGGAGATATTCTTACTAGTTGACGAATAATAACTTTGACTTCTTCAGTTGTGAAAAAGTTCCAACTTAGGAGAAAGATTTAAAGTATAGCTTGCTAAACTGTTTTATAGACAGCATGATTTAAACCAAAAACTAAAGAATTAGTTTTGCACCAGTCAAAAGATCAGGAATGATCCCGTCGGAATCAATTTCTTTAACAGGCTGCCCATGATTGTAACCATAAGGTACGACAAAAAGGGAACATCCTGCTGCACGTGCGGCTTTCCCGTCATTTATAGAATCTCCAATAACCAACATTTGTGAAGGGGTGACCCCAAATTTTAAACAAACCATTTGTATAGGAAGAGGATTAGGTTTTTTTAAAGGGAAAGTATCTGCGCTACTTATAAAATCAAAAAAGGGATAGAGTCCTTTTTTTGCTAGAAGAGGTTCAGTAAAAATAGCAGGTTTATTTGTAACACAAGCTAATTTAATTCCGTTTTCTCGTAATAGACTCAAGCCTTCTATAACGCCAGGATAAACGATGCTATTACATCCGTTTGTTTTTCTATAGTGGCGATAAAATGAAGTAAGTGCATCAGGTAAAAGTTTTTCCAATTCGGATGCGTCAATCTCCATTAAAAGAGTATCTCTTACTAGTTTTTCTGTACCTCGACCTACTAAACGACGAACTTGATCTACAGTAATTTCTGGGAAAGCAAAATCTGCTTTCATCAAATTAAGTGCTTCGTGAATGTCAGGAACAGAGTCAACCATTGTTCCATCTAGATCGAATATAACGGAACGAATACCATTAAGTTTTTTAGGCAAGTGAGATGTCATGATAAAAATAAATTATAAAGAAGATAATTGTTCTCTCATGGCAGAAATAACAGATGCATAATCTGGCTGACCGAAAATAGCGGAACCCGACACAAAGGTATCTGCGCCAGCACGAGCAATATCAGCAATATTATTAATATTAATACCACCATCAACTTCTAGCATGATATCTTTTCCAGATTCATCAATTAATTTTCTTGCTGCTTGAATTTTTTTTAATGCGTGCGGGATGAAAGATTGTCCACCAAATCCAGGATTAACAGACATAATAAGAACAATGTCTATTTTTTCTATGACATGCAACAAATAATCTAAAGGAGTTGCTGGATTAAAAACAAGACCTGCCTTGCAACCATGATCTTTGATGAGTTGTAAAGATCTATCAATATGTTCGGAAGCTTCGGGATGAAAAGTAATAATGTCTGCGCCAGCTTTAGCAAAATCAGGAATAATTCGATCAACTGGTTTTACCATTAAATGAACATCAATTGGAGCTTGAATCAAAGGACGAATTGCTTTACATACCATAGGTCCAACGGTCAAATTGGGAACATAATGGTTATCCATTACATCAAAATGGATCATATCAGCTCCAGCATGAAGAACATTTTGGACTTCTTCGCCAAGTTTTGCGAAATTTGCAGATAAGATACTAGGAGCAATACGGTAAGTAGTCATATTCAAGTTTTGATTTCATAAAAAAGCTTATTTTACTGCCAAATGTAATTTGATATTGGAGATGTTGTATTTTTTATGCAATAGATAAAATGATTCAGCTAAGCTTCACAGTATTTTGTTATAAGTTGTATAAAAATAACGTTGCTTGCATATGTTGCGGTTGGTTTTTCTAATAGAGCAATTCAAAATAGAAATCTTGTTTCAATAAATTTATTTTTCAAATTATGCGAATCGTTTTATTTCCGCGTCTTTTTTTATTGATGAGCTTTTGGCTCTTGATTTCAGCTTGTTCAATTCTTTCAAAAGATAGTATTCGTCAAGTGCCTACAGAATCTATACAAACATCTGAAAAAGAACTTGAATTGAAAAATTTTTCTGATGTTCCAGGTTGGGATAAGGATAACTTATCTGAAGCAATGCCAGCTTTTTTGTATTCGTGTCAGGTATTGAAAAAAAAGCCAGAGTGGAAAGAAATATGTTTTAAAGCTCAATCAATTAACATCAAAGAAGAAAATGAGGTAAGAGCATTTTTTGAGACTCATTTGGAACCTCGTCAAATAACTTTGAAAGATAATCAAGAAACGGGTATTGCGACAGGGTACTATGAACCCATTTTATATGGCTCTAAAACGCAGAATTCAGAGTACCAAATACCTCTTTATAGTGTTCCGTCAGATTTGATTTCAGTAAATTTGAGTTCGATTTATCCTGAACTAAAGGGCTTACGGCTTCGGGGTAAATTAAAAGGAAAAAAATTAGTTTCTTATCCTACACGAGCAGAAATTAGACAAAAGAAAAATTTCTCAGCAAAAGAAATCGTTTGGGTTAATGATGCAGTTGATGCTTTTTTCCTTCAAGTCCAAGGTTCAGGACGCATTCTTCTTAAAGAAACTGGAGATATGATTCGTTTGGCTTATGCAGATCAAAATGGACATCCTTATTGTTCTATAGGTAAGTATCTTATTGAAAAAGGCGAGATGAAATTAGGTGAGGCATCTGCACAGAGAATCAAGGCATGGTTACAGAAAAACCCTCATCGTTTAAATGAAGTGTTAGATGCAAATCCAAGTTATGTTTTTTTTCGAGAAGAAAAATTAGAGAATCCCCAAGTTGGACCAAAAGGGGCATTAGGAGTTCCTCTAACAGCGATGCGTTCTGTTGCTGTTGATCCTCAATATATTCCGTTAGGTTTTCCACTTTTTATTGATACGACAGAACCGAATAGTACAAATTTGCTTCAAATGATGGTAATGGCACAAGATACAGGAAGTGCAATCAAGGGAGCTCTTCGTATAGATTATTTTTTTGGAAGCGGGAATGAAGCAGGGGACCTTGCTGGAAAAATGAAACAGCCTGTTAGGATTTGGATGCTTCAGCCCAAAAAGTTAGCGATAAACTAAAACAGGAATAGATGCCATTGCTAGCACTTTTTGTGTTTCACTTCCAATAAAAAGTTTGTTTAAACCTTTACGACCATTTGAAGCCATAAAAATACAATCACATTTGTACATGGTGGAGGCTCGAATGATTTCCTCATGTGGTTTGCTTGATTGGAGAATAACTGTTTCAAAAGGTATATTTGCGGCTTTAGCCTGTTCTACAAATTTATTAATGCGTTCTTGTGCAAGCTGGTTTTCCCTTGCGGAATAATCGCATTCATTCGATTTATTAAAGGCTGAAAATTGTGATAAAGGTTGCAATTCGGCAACTGTCATACCAATAACTTTGCACTCTTTGTGAATGATCGCATATTGTATCGCGGCTGTAATTGCTTTATCTGATAAGGTAGTCCCATCTGTTGGAACAAGAATAGTTTTATACATACGGGCTCCCTTCTTAAGATATGAACTTGTTTCCTATAATAATCCGTTAATTTTGCAATAAGAGTCAAGCAGTTTAAACAAACAATTTAAAAAGTGATTTTGTTTCCAGTAGTATTATTAAAATTAATATAAGAAGCAGTTCTGCGAGAAATTAACAAACGATTTGTTATAGAAGTTGTAAAACATCATTTATTTATTACAGGGTTTATGCCGTACGTCATTTTTAGAGTTGCTATTGATACGCCTCTAGATTCTTTTTTCGATTATCGTTTTATCCTTAATTCCGAGGATAAGGTCTTGCCTCAAATTGGACAATTGGTATTAGTTCCTTTTGGTAAGAGAAAAGTCATAGGAATGATCATAGCAATTCTTAAGGAAACGGATGTTCCTGAAGAGAAATTAAAAGATGTCATTGCTATTAGACAAGAGGTTCAACCAGTTTCATCTGAATGGCTAGACTTATGTCATTTTGCCGCTGGTTATTATCAACGTCCTTTAGGTGAAGTTGTTCTTCCATGCTTGCCAAAAAAAATAAGAGAAGAAAAAACGGTTACGCTATCACGTGTTTTAAAAGCGATCGAAAAAAAAGAAACGAAAGTTGTTCAAAAAGAAGAAGTTGTTATTGAAAAACCAGAATTAAATAGCAACCAGCAAAAAGCAGTATCGCAAATTATAGAAAAGGAAGGTTTTTCTCCGATTTTATTGCATGGTGTAACGGGCAGTGGAAAAACGGAAGTGTATTTGCGTGCTTGTGAAACAATATTAGCTAGACATTCGCAAGCAACCGTCATGATACTTGTTCCTGAAATTAATTTAACGCCTCAGCTTGAAAATAATATACGTACACGTTTTCCTGAGTATGAGGTTGCTGTATTACATAGTCAGCTTAGTGAAAGTGAACGTTTAAGAAATTGGTTAATGGCTCATACCGGTCATACACGTATTTTGTTAGGTACTCGCATGACTATTCTCGCTTCAGTACCTAGACTTGATTTGATTATTGTAGATGAGGAGCATGATCCATCCTATAAACAACAAGAAAGCTTACGTTATTCTGCTCGTGACTTAGCTGTTTGGCGGGCACAACAATTAAAAATCCCCGTTGTTTTAGGATCAGCAACACCTTCACTTGAGACTTGGTATAACGTTCAATTAGGGCGTTACCATAAGTTGCATTTACCAAATAGAGCAACGGATACAGATTTGCCACAAATCAAATTGATTGATACAAGCAAAGAGAAATTGCAGGAAGGAATATCATCTGTGTTATTAGAAGCTATACAGATGCGATTGGATCGTAAAGAACAATCCCTTCTTTTTCTTAATCGACGTGGTTATGCTCATGTTTTGGCATGTGATGCATGTGGGTGGTTAAGTGCTTGTAAACAGTGTTCTGCTTATATGGTATTGCATAAATCTCAATATCGCTTGCGTTGCCATCATTGTAGTATGGAACTATATATTCCTAAGGCATGCCCTTCTTGTGGTTATGTCGATTTGAAACCAATTGGTCGAGGTACAGAACGAGTAGAAGAAACCATACAACAATATTTTCCTCGTGCCCGAATTCTTAGAATAGATGCTGATTCAACTCGTAAAAAAGGTAGTATGCAAAAAGCACTTATGCAAGTTCACCAAGGTGAGACTGATATTTTGGTTGGGACTCAAATGATTGCAAAAGGGCATGATTTTCAAAATTTGACTTTGGTCGGTGTCATTAATGCTGATATGGCACTTTTTTCGCATGATTATAGAGCTAGCGAACGATTATTTGCTCAATTAATGCAGGTGGGTGGGCGAGCAGGTAGACATACGATGCAAGAAGAAAAAAAGAGTGAAGTGATAATACAGACTCGATATCCTAGCCATCCACTTTATCAAGCACTTTTAAAACATGATTATGATGGATTTGCTTCAAATTTATTAGAGGAAAGACAGGAAGCAAAATTGCCTCCATTTATTTATCAGGTTTTGCTTTGTGCTGAAGCAAAGCAAAAAGAAATTGCTATGGATTTTTTGGAAAAGGCGGCAAAAGTAGCTAGTTATCCCGAGGTAATTGTTAATGATCCTGTACCAATGGCTATGCCAAAAGTAGGTAATATTGAGCGAGTTCAATTGCTTGTGGAAGCTAACTCACGTGCACATATGCAAAGATTTTTGAAGCAATGGATATCGGATTTATACGCTGTAAAAACTAAAGCCAAATGGTATATAGAAGTCGATCCTGCCTCTATTTAGAATACTTTTAATATTATTTTGGATTAAGTAATTAATTTATAAGGTTTTTTTGGTGCTTGATCGCACAAGTTTTTTATGTCCGGATGCAGATGCAAGAATAGGTAGCTTTTTCCCACTTGAAACCTGTTTTAGACGATGATACTTCGCAAGTACTTTGGCTCCATAACCAAAATCATGAGAATAAGCTGCAGCACCTACATAACTTTTTAATCCTTGTTTAACGGATCCACCTTTTGAAATATATTCTTTCAGAATAGCAGTTCCTACACGAATATTAACAATAGGATTTTTAGCGACTTCTGCGCCACCATATGGTTCAAAACGTTTAGAGTGTACTTTTGTCATGACTTGCATTAGACCTTGTGCTCCGACAGGGCTTTCTGCTTCTGGGTTGAAACTGGATTCAATTGCCATGACAGCTAAAATTAGATGAGGATCCAGTCCTACTTCGTGGGCAGCGAGGTATGCCGCAGAAACAAATAATTCTGTATCTGCAGAGTTAACAGGATAACGTGTTGAAATCCAATCAACTAAGCATTGTTGTTCTTGATAATTAACGACAAAAGCATCTTTGGAACTGTGCCGAATTGCAACTGACGCAGGAGTGACCCAATACCCTGCTCTTGTTAAGCGCACAATATGAGATTTTTCTTTATCAGGAGATGAAAAAATGTCGTTTTGATAAGATTTTAGAAAAATACAGACGCTTAAAAATAAAAAGGCAACAAGAGAAAAAATAACAAATTTATTACTTCGAAAAGAATAATTTTGAAACTTTTTAGTAATATTTTTGAACAACATGCAAAAACTCCAAAACACTGAACAAGTTGCGAATTTGCAAGGTTTTGCCTTTCTTGCTCAGTTTTTTATTCATATTTTTGATATGAAAAATAATTTAGGCATTCATTATCAATGCACTTTAACTCAAGTTGTTTGAGCTAAGTCATTTTCATTTTAGGCTTTCATTTATGCCTGGTCAATTATATAGAAATTGGTTTTTATTACTATTAGAAATAAGCAAGCGTTAATTTGGCTAAAGACAAGGGAATTACTAGTGTTCCCGATCAATTTTAAATTGTAACGATTTGTGAAAGTTGGCAAAGGTATTTTTTGAATGAATTAAAAAAGTGCTTTCATAAAATGCATCTTTTTTGATCCTTTGTTGTACAATACTTTCTGGCGGGTCCCTGCGCATTGTGGAATGGTGAATCGGGTCAGGTCGGGAACGAAGCAGCCACAGCCAGTCTCTACAAGTGCCGCAGATCAGGCTCGCCTTTTCTTTGTTCGTTCATAACGATTTTACTTGGATAGTGCGCCAAACTATCTTACGTAATGTTCGGGTTAACAAGTAGCAATAAGGTAAAATTTTATGTCCTATCTGGTACTTGCTCGTAAATATCGCCCCAAAAATTTTGAAAACTTGGTAGGGCAAGATCATGTGGTTCAAGCTTTAACTCATGCGCTTGAAACGGGTCGTTTGCATCATGCATATTTGTTTACCGGTACGCGTGGTGTAGGTAAAACGACACTTTCTCGTCTATTAGCGAAATCCTTTAATTGTGAGAAAGGAATTACTGCAAAACCCTGCGGAACTTGTGAAGTTTGTACGGCAATTGATGCTGGATATTTTGTTGATTATATTGAAATGGATGCGGCCTCAAATAGAGGTATTGCAGAAATGCTACAGTTACTTGAACAAGCTATTTATGCTCCAAGCAGTGCTCGTTTTAAAGTCTATATGATTGATGAGGTTCACATGTTAACGCGTGAGGCTTTTAATGCCATGCTTAAAACATTAGAAGAACCTCCTAGTCATGTGAAGTTTATTTTGGCAACAACTGATCCACAAAAAATACCCGTTACAGTTTTATCTCGCTGTTTGCAATTTAACCTTAAACAAATGCCACCTTCGCAAATAGTAGAGTATTTAGAATTGGTGTTGGAACAGGAAAAAATCACTTTTGAGAAAACAGCACTTAGATTGATAGCTGATGGAGCAAGTGGTTCTATGCGTGATGCCTTGTCACTGACTGATCAGGCTATTTCTTATACAGCTGGAAATATTTCGCTTTCTGCTGTTCAAAGTATGTTAGGGGCATTGGATCAAACATATTTAATTCGAATATTAGATGGTTTGATAGATAAAAATGGGGAAGCTTTAATCAGTATTGCAGATGAAATGAATGCTCGTAGTCTTTCATATAGCTCTGCTCTAAAAGATTTAGCGCTTCTTTTAAATCGTATAGCTTTAGTACAAAGAGCTCCTTCGGCGTTGCCAGAAGATTTACCAGAGTATGAAGCAATTTGCAGATTTGCAGAATTGTTTCATGAAGAGGATATTCAACTACTGTATCAAATTGTCATACATGGAAAAAATGAATTAGGAATAGCGCCAGATGAATACGCTGGTTTTACAATGACATTGTTACGGATGTTAGCGTTTCAACCTGACAACAATAATTCGTCAGACTCAACGAATAAGACTCATTTTTCTAAAGAAAGTTCTTTAAAACCAACTACATTAAAACCATCAACTGCTTCTTCTACTTTACATTCCACAGCAGTTGTAAAAGAAAGATCGTTAATTCATTCTGACCGAAATTCAACTGTAACTACTCATGAATTAGAAAATAAAAAGGGAACATCGGTTTTTGCTGAAAAAAAAACACTAAATGATGCGTTGAAAAATACATCATTAAATTGGGATGGTAATTGGGTGGATTTGGTTAGAAAATTTTCTTTAAATGGACTCACAAAACAACTTGCACAACAATCTGAATTAGTTGATTGTCAACAAATGGGTGATACTGTGCAGTTGCATTTGAGAGTGCAAAATAAGTTGTTTGTGACACAGGCTAGTATTGATAAATTAAAAGAAGAATTAACAAAATATTTTGGTCGTTCCATACAAGTAACGACAGAGATAGGGGAAACCCAGCAAACCGCAATACGGCAAGCTGAAGAAATAATATTGCAAAATCCCTTTGTAAAAGAATTTATGAAGGAATTTGATGCCACTTTGGTGCCTAATTCCGTAAAATTTATTTAAAAACAGGAAAGAAAATGAAAAATCAATTAGCAGCATTAATGAAGCAAGCCCAAGCAATGCAGCAAAATATGCAAAAGATGCAAGAGGAACTTGCACAAACAGTAGTCGAGGGACAATCAGGTGCCGGTATGGTAACTGTTTTGATGAATTGCAAATTTTATGTCTCTCGTGTATCAATTGATCCTGCACTGATGAAAGATGACAAGGAAATGTTGGAAGATCTTATTACAGCAGCGTTTAATGATGCAGCTCGTAAAGCGGAAACAACCGCACAGGAAAAAATGAATAGTCTTTCTGCAGGAATGGCGTTGCCTCCTGGATTTAAAATGCCTTTTTAAATTGAGTTCTTGTGAAACAAAGTACTTCTTTTCATGTCCTTACGGAAGCGCTTCGTCGATTACCTGGAGTAGGACCGAAATCGGCTCAGCGTATGGCTTATCATATGCTTCAGTACGATCGTGAGGGCGCAAGGCAATTAAGTTCAGCACTGTCTGATGCTATAGAAAAAATCAAGCATTGTGAGCGTTGTAATACTTTTACAGAAGAGCATATTTGTGCAACGTGTTTAAATACAGAACGTGAACAAAATCTTTTGTGTGTGGTAGAAACGCCTGCAGATATGCTAATGATTGAACAAACCTTGACATATAAGGGACTATATTTTGTTTTAATGGGAAGCCTTTCTCCACTTAATGGTATTGGCCCCAAGGAAATTCATTTTAATAAGCTTATTTCTCGAGTAACTGATGGTGTTGTTACAGAAGTGATTTTAGCCACAGGTTTTAATAATGAAGGAGAAGCTACTGCTCATTACATTAGTGAAATGTTAAAAGCGAGGGGGCTCAAAGTAACACGTCTTGCAAGAGGCGTTCCGGTTGGTGCTGATCTTGAATATGTTGATGTAGGAACTATAGCAAGAGCTTTATTGGACAGAAGGGCAACTTAATAGGATCAAGTGTGTTTATAGGGAAGAGTCAGAAACTAAAATAAATAGTTAAAGGTCTTGCTATGAATACTGAATCTGATTAAAATAAAAAGCTACGCAAAAATTTCTGCGTTGTTATGTAATAAATGGCAATGCATATTTAACAGGTTTTTAGGATTTTAATATGGCAAATACCGCACAAGCACGTAAACGTGCTCGTCAGGCTACAAAAAGAAATGCGCATAACTCTAGCCAGCGTTCTGCAATGCGCACAGCAATCAAATCTGCAAAAAAAGCAATTGAAGCAGGTGACAAGGAAGTTGCAACAGCAGTTTTTGCAAAAACTGTTTCAATTATTGATAGAGTTGCTGATAAAAAGCGGATTCATAAAAACAAGGCAGCACGTCATAAAAGCCGTCTTGCCGCTGCATTAAAAGCGCTTTCACAAAAAGAAGCTGCTTAATCATTTTTTCGATTAAAAAAACACACCTCATTTTTTGTGAGGTGTGTTTTGTTTTGTCTTGATTTTTTATCAGTATCGATAACCAAATTCTTTTTTGAAACGATCAGCTATTTCACTCGCTGTTAATACATGGGATTGTGGTCCTTGATGAGCAATTTTGATTGAGCCCATGAGACAGCCAAGTCTTCCACAAGTTGCTAAATCCATTCCATTGGTTAAGCCGTATATTAATCCTGCTCTAAAAGCATCACCACATCCTGTTGGATCAATGGTTCTTTCAGCTACGACACAAGGGATATCTATTTTTTCGTTTGCGGTATAAATTTTTGCTCCTTGCTCTCCGTGTGTGACGAAAAGTGCTTTGACTTTAGAAGCAATTTCATTTTCATCCCATCCGGTTTCTTGTTTTAACATAACAGCTTCGTAATCATTAACTGCGACATATGTTGCTAAGTTAATGAAATGTTGAAGTTCTTCTTTGTTAAACATAGGTAGTCCTTGGCCAGGATCAAAAATGAAAGGAATACCATTTGCAGCACAATTTTTTGCATGCTTTAACATTGCATCACGTCCATCAGGAGCAATGATAGCTAATTTGATTTTTTCTTGTACAGTCGAGATGCTGTTTTGATGAGAAAAGGACATTGCACCAGGATGGAAAGCCGTAATTTGGTTATTCTTTTGATCTGTAGTAATAAAAGCTTGTGCAGTAAAAGAATTTTTTATCGTAGTGATATATTGACTAGGGATATCTAATTCCTTAAATCTTTCTAGGTAAGGAAAGCCATCACTACCGATAGTTGCCATAATTAAAGGTGATCCGCCTAACATTTTTAGGCTATATGCAATATTGCCAGCGCACCCACCAAATTCACGTCGCATCGATGGGACAAGAAAACAAACATTAATGTTATGTAGTTGATCGGCTAGGATAGATTCCGAGAAACAATCAGGAAACGACATGATTGTGTCGTAGGCAAGAGAACCACAAATTAGAGAAGACATATCGAATTTTACGAAAAATTAAGGGTGGAAAAGGGAAATGCGGTAATCCACATTTGGTTCGGTTTTCATTTCTAAATAAAGTCCAACAGATTTTTCTGCATATGGAGAAATTCCTTTCATAATGGATTCTGCATTAGGCAAATAATTTGATGGAGCGAAAATTTTTCGAATAATGGTTTTTTTTTCTTGATCTGTCAATGTTAATTCAATATGCGGCCAAGATTGATATGAGGAACTACTGTTTCTAATAAGCAGGGATAATGCATACTTATTTTTTAATTCTGGAATAATTTGTAATTCACTTGACTCAATTGTTAATGCCGATATGCGAGTTTCTAATCGTCTTGGGCAAACAAATATATGGCAGGCTTTTGAAATGATTTCTTCAGATGGTGGCCACCATACGATCATACGATCAGAAAACATATATAAACATTGAATAGAAAAAGCACCTAACAAAGCAATGGTTACAAGACCCAAAAGCATATTAGAGAAAAAATGATTCTTTGTTTTTTTCTCTGTCTTTATAAAGTTGAGTTCTTTTACCTTAGTATTCGTTGTCGTGTCACTTTTTTTTGCTTCGTCTATAGGAGAATGGGGTATCTTATTTATCTCATTATCTATCTCATAATAGGAAGCAGAAGAAAACTGAGATTTTTGGAGAGATTCCTTTTGCGCATTATCAGGTTCTTCTATTTCTGTAGAATTTGAGAGAGGATTATTGTCTATCTCTTCCAAATGAGGAGCTGTTGAAAACACCTTGTTTTTTGCTTGCTCTCCCAAATTCGGATAAGAAGATAAATGTTTAAGACCTGAATGGCTTGTAATAGAGTTTTTTTGAGGTAAGGATAATTCACTAAGGGGCTGAGTTTTTGATGTGTATTCGTTTCTGTTTTGTTCTTCTTTTTCTTCTGAAACAATCAAATCATCTTCAAACAAATCTCCCGAAACTTGCTCTAATTCCAGAGAAATTATTGCTAATTCATCTTCTAAAGCTTGAAACAATGCTTCGCGATCAGGTAAGGCATTAATGTCTTCATCTGCAAGAGAAAGAGAAAGATCATCTTCCTCTTCATCAGTATAAAATGACGGCTTTTTTTCTAGTTTTGGTTCTTCTTGTAACGGCGTGTTGCCAATAACTTCTTTTTCGTTTTTTGATGCAAGAACTTCAGGGTGTTTTAGATATTCGGTTCCGTTAAAAACTTGTTGGCAGATTCCGCAACGAACAGCACCCTCATATAAATTTAATTGGTCTTCTGTTACCTTAAAGGTTGTTTGGCAATGTGGGCATTTTGTTACAAGAGTCATGTTTATTTTGCCTTTTCAGCCAAGGTGCCAGATAAGGCGACCCACCCATCAAGATGGTTATATGGCGATAGAACTAGCCATGGGGCATAAGCTGATATGACGTCTTCTTTTTGCCAGTCTAAAATACCTGAAAGCAGTAACTGCCCGCCAGGCTTTAAACGAGATACAAGCGTTTGTGCAAGTTGCTGTAATGGTCCCGATAAAATATTTGCAATAACAATATCGTATAAACGAACATCTTGCTTTAAATATTGATCAGTGTGATAAAAAGCAATGTCACATTGATTTTCTGTTGCATTGAGATGGGCAGTTGTAACAGCTTGAGGATCAATATCGACACCATTAACTAAACTGGCACCTAGTTTAGATGCGGCAATAGCTAAAATTCCGGAACCACTGCCATAATCTAATACAGATTGACCAGAAGTCATATTTTCTTCTAGCCATTCAAGACATAAGTGTGTTGTTGGGTGACTTCCTGTGCCAAAAGCCAAACCTGGATCTATTCTTAAAATAATACCAGTATGTTTTTCTACATCATGCCAGCTAGGAACAATCCAGATGTTTTTGCCAATATGAATAGGTGAAAACTGAGATTGGGTTTCTTGAACCCAATCTTTTGCAGGAACGCTTCTAAGAGAAAATGTTGGAGTAGTTTTTATTCCGCATTCATTTGTTGCTATCGATAGAATGTCATCGATATTAATATCGGTTGAAATTAAAGCGATGATTCGACTATTTTTCCATATATGTTCATCACTATCAGCACCAGGCTCTCCAAAGATAGGTTTTTCATTAGCTGTGCCTTCATCCGCATCTTCAACTGTAACAGCCATTGCGCCAGCTGCTAATAATGCATCTGAAAATGGAACTGTCAAATCGTATTCGACTTCTAATACAACTTCATTCCAACTCACATTAACTCCTAATGAGGAATATTATTATTTTTTATCAGCAAACATTTCTGCTAATTTATGTTCCAGATAATGGATATTGGTTCCACCTTGAATAAAACAAGGGTCTGAAACTAAATTTCGATGCAGATCGATATTGGTTTGAATGCCTTCAACAACCATTTCTGAGAGCCCAACTTGCATTCTTCTGATAGCTTGCTCGCGAGTTGCTCCGTAAGCAATAATTTTGCCAATCATGGAATCATAATTTGGTGGAACAGTGTAACCAGCATAAACGTGTGAATCAACACGAATGCCAGGACCTCCTGGAACATGCCACGCTGTAACTTTTCCTGGTGATGGAATGAAGTTATAGGGGTTTTCTGCATTAATACGACATTCGATTGCGTGTCCTGTTAATTTGACATCCCGTTGTCGATATCGCAGTTTTTCTCCTGCTGCAATACGGATTTGCTCTTGAATAATATCAATGCCAGTGATCATTTCTGTAACAGGATGTTCAACCTGAACACGGGTGTTCATTTCAATAAAGTAAAACTCACCTTTTTCATATAAAAATTCGAATGTGCCAGCGCCTCTAAATCCAAGTTTTCTGCAGGCTTCTGCACAGCGATCACCAATTCTTTCCACTAAACGTCTTGGAATATCTGGAGCAGGTGCTTCTTCAATAACTTTTTGATGGCGACGTTGCATTGAACAATCGCGTTCACCTAACCATATGGCATTTCTATATTGGTCGGCTAATATTTGGATTTCGATATGTCGAGGGTTTTCCAAATATTTTTCCATATATACTTCTGGGTTACCAAAAGCTGTTCCTGCTTCTGCTTTTGTTAATGTCACTGCATTGAGTAGAGCTGCTTCAGTATGGACAACACGCATGCCTCGTCCACCACCACCGCCTGCTGCTTTAATAATGACTGGATAACCGATTTTCCTTGCTGTATGAATGATTTCCTTTGAATCATCTGACAAAGCACCGTTTGATCCTGGTACACAAGGTACACCTGCTTTAATCATGGCTTGTTTTGCAGAAACTTTATCGCCCATTGTTCGAATAGATTCTGGATGAGGTCCAATAAAAATAAAGCCGGATTTTTCTACACGTTCTGCAAAATCTGCATTTTCTGCAAGGAAACCATAACCAGGATGAATTGCTTCTGCATCGGTTACTTCTGCTGCGCTGATAATTGATGGCATATTTAAATAGCTAGCAGAAGAAGGCGCAGGACCAATACATACAGATTCATCTGCAAGTTTGACGTATTTTGCTTCTTTATCAGCTTCAGAATGAACTACTACGGTTTTAATACCCATTTCGCGGCAAGCACGTTGAATACGCAAAGCAATTTCGCCACGATTAGCAATAAGAATTTTTTCAAACATAGCGTCAGGCAATCCTGAAAATCAAAAAACGAAAGGTAAATTTATCCTATGATAAAAAGAGGTTGGGCATATTCAACTGGATGCCCATTTTCTACCAATATCTGTTTAATTACACCAGAAGTTTCTGCTTCAATTTCATTTAACAGTTTCATAGCTTCAATGATACAAAGAGTGTCACCTTGCTTAACTGCTGTGCCTACTTCAACAAATGGAGGGTTTCCAGGTGCTGATGCCGCATAAAAAGTACCTACCATTGGAGATTTAACGACGTGGCCTTGTGGTTCTGTTTGAGCAGGAGCTTCTTTTGCTGCAGACGCAGTTTGAGTCTCTGCAGATGGAGCAACAGGAATCGGTGCATTTACTGCATATTGTGGTATTGCTTGAGGTTGCATCAGTATAGGTTGAGCTGGTGCAGGTGCATTTTTAACAATACGTACTTGGCTATCACCTTCTGTAATTTCTAATTCTGCAATTTGTGATTCTGCAACAAGGTCAATCAGGGTTTTTAGTTTACGAAGATCCATGAGAAATCCCGAAAAATATGAAAATCAATTATTAAGGGCAAATTCAATTGCCATCCTATAACCGTCAGCTCCAAATCCGCATATTACGCCTTTTGCAATATCAGACAGATAAGAGTGATGGCGAAACGCTTCACGTTGATGGATATTGGATATATGTACCTCATAAAATGGAATGGCTACACCTGCAAGTGCATCACGTAAAGCAACACTTGTATGTGTGAGCCCTCCCGGATTAATAACAATAGCTTCTACATTTTCATTTCGTGCTGCATGAATACGATCAATAATTTCGCCTTCATGATTACTTTGAAAACTAGAAAAACGTCCTCCTGCTTTTGTTACTTGGTTTTTTGCAGCAGTTACAATATCTTCTAATGTGGTTTTTCCGTATACTTCAGGCTCTCTCGTGCCAAGAAGATTTAAATTCGGACCATTTAACAAAAGAATATATTTAGCCATATTTAACAGTTATTGCTTTATTTTGTTTTATTAGTATGCATTTTGCCGCTAAATCGCAGTAATTTGCAAGAAAAAAGAACGCTAGTTTACCAGAGCTTGAGCAAAGATGGTTAGTTTGATGTGTTTATTTGTTCTTCTATTAAGCGTTTTAATTCATCAATATTCGCTTTTTCCGTTTGTACATGAGAAGCTTTAGCCATTTTTCTTATATCATCTATGTGATATATAGCCAAATGACAAAGTTCTTTCATGTAATAAAAGTGAATAGTTTCAATAGCTTGCGTTTTTCCTTTATAATTAGGCGCTTCTGTTACAGAAATTTCGAAATGTTTGTTTAATAGGAATATTTCAATATCTTTGGGGCTGTCAGAAAACACCTGTAAATAAATATCACTATGCTCACCTGCCGTACCATTAAATACAGCTCCAATTACGTAGGATTGGAAAGGTTCTAGTTCTTCCATGAGTCGCAAGGCAATTTTTCGTAAATGTAAGAGTCTTGCGGGTTGTTTTTCTGCTAGAAATAAAGCATTATATTTTTTTACTTCTTCTTCTATCTTGCTATTATCTGGTAGTAAATTTGCCTTAATTCGCTTATTTCCTAAAACTTGATTTAAGGCTTTTTTCTTTGCCATTTCGTAAGTTGCGCCTTCTTCTGCAATCATGCGAGCAGCAATAACAGCAATTTCATTGCTAATATTATTCCAATTTGTTTTATATTCATTTGTCATAGTAATCATGATACTCTGGAACGCAAAATGGCGCGAGTCAGGTAGAATCATTTAGTTTAATAAAATTATATAAATTCGTTATGCATATTCATATACTGGGCATCTGTGGTACGTTCATGGGAGGGCTTGCTCTGTTGGCTCAAGAAGCAGGGCATAAGGTAACTGGATGTGATGCAAATGTGTATCCTCCTATGAGTACTCAATTACAAGAACGTGGTATTGAGTTGATTCATGGTTACGAAGCGAGTCAAACCGCATTAAATCCAGATCTTTATGTCATTGGAAATGTTGTTTCGCGTGGTAATGAATTAATGGAGGCAATTTTAAACCAAGGATTGTCATATATGTCTGGGCCAGAATGGATAGGTCAGCATATTCTTAAAGATAAATGGGTATTGGCGGTTGCAGGTACTCATGGAAAAACAACAACAACTTCCATGCTGGCTTGGATATTGGAAGCAGCAGGATGTTCTCCTGGATTTTTAGTTGGAGGGATTCCGTTAAATTTTGGTGTATCTGCAAGATTAGGTAAAAATCATTCTTCTTTTTTTGTTATCGAAGCTGATGAATATGACACTGCTTTTTTCGATAAACGCAGTAAGTTCGTTCATTATCGTGCAAAAACAGCTATTTTGAATAATTTAGAGTTTGATCACGCGGATATTTTTTCCGATATTGGTGCTATAGAAACACAATTTCATCATTTTGTTCGTACAGTTCCAGGTAATGGTCAATTAGTTGTTAATTCCCATGAACCGGCTTTAAAACGTGTTTTAGAAAAAGGGTGTTGGAGTAATATAGTTTGGTTTGGTAATCAAATTTCAAATGGCTGGAGTTTTGTTGAGCAAAATGCATTTGCTTTTGATGTTTTATTGAATGGCGAAAAACAAGGAACGGTAAAATGGGATGTTTTAGGAGAACACAATCGTCTCAATGCAATTGCAGCTATTGCTGCGGCATATCATGCAGGAGTGTCTCCTCAACAAGCAATTGATTCACTTTCTCGTTTCCAAAATGTTAAACGCAGAATGGAATTGAGGGGTGAAGAAAGAGGTGTTAAGGTTTATGATGATTTTGCGCATCACCCAACAGCAATTCAAAAGACTATTGCGGGGTTGCGCAGAAAAGTTGACCAATCATCAGAAAAATCACGGATTTTAGCTGTGTTAGAGCCTCGATCAAACACGATGAAACTTGGCACAATGAAAGAAGCATTGCCGGATAGCTTAAAAGAAGCAGACTTGATTTTTGGGTATGGTTCTTCTTCTGGAAAAGATGCTTTGGGGTGGAATTTGGCAGAAGTTCTTTTGCCTTTAGGGGAAAGAGCGGCTGCTTTTGATAATTTGGAACAATTAGTAAAAGAGATAGTAGAAATTGCAATACCAGGAGATCATATTCTAGTGATGAGTAATGGTGGTTTTGGGAATGTACATCAAAAAATACTTGATAGTTTGAAAGCAAAAAAATCATGATTTTATATTTACATGGATTTCGTTCGTCGCCTTTATCTTTCAAGGCGCAAGCTTTAGCAGATTTTATGAGTAGGCATGGTATGGCGGATCGTTTTTTGTGTCCGCAATTACCAGAATCTCCCATTCAGTCTGTTATGTTGGCAATGGAGCTGATGGAAAATCATGGCTCAGATAATATTTTGCTTATAGGTTCTTCTTTAGGTGGATATTATGCAAATTGGTTGGCAGAGCAAACAGGATGTAAAGCGGTTTTATTAAATCCGGTAATTGATCCTTGGAAGATAAAAATAGACATGGATTCTGCTTCTGATGCTGTAGAGTTATCTGAGTGGAGAATGGATAGAGAAAGATATGAAAAAGAATTGCTTCAGATTCAAATTCATGAAATTACTCGTCCAGAACGTTATTTGTTAATTGCAGCAACTGGAGATGAGTTGCTTGATTACAGGCAAATGAGTGAGCACTATAAAAATGCTCGCCAAATTATTATTGATGGAAGTGATCATAGTTTGACTGATTTTCCAAATTATTTTGATGAAATTTTAAAATTTGGTGGAATAAAAGTCGCTTAAATTATTTTAATAAGAAGAAAATTAGACGAAATTAAAAGAAGTTAATGTAAATTAACTTTATTGCAAGAAAATGAATTTGGTTTTTGAAGAGTCTGGCGATTTCAAAATTGGCACTGTGCTTAGTCAGGTTGGGGAATCATACCAGATTGAATTGCAAGGAGGAAAACGAACGAAAGTTCGCTCAAAAGATGTTCTTTTGCAATATCCGGCGAAAGATCCTGCTCAAACAATGTTAGAGGCACAAAAGATTGCTGATGAGCTTGATTTGGATTTTTTGTGGGAAGTTGCTGGCGAAGATGAATTTGTTTTTACAGACTTAGGTGCGGAGTATTTTGGGCATGTGCCTATGCCGCATGAAGCAATAGGTCTTTTAATAAAACTTCATTCAGCACCAATTTATTTTTATAGAAAAGGAAAAGGACGATACAAAACTGCTCCAGAAAAGTCGTTAAAGGCAGCTTTAATTAGTATTGAAAAAAAACGACAACAAGCAATTATCCAGGCGCAATACGTTGAACAAATGAAAGCAAAGGTTTTTCCAGATGGGATGAAACCACTTGCTTTGCAGCTGCTTTGTAAACCTGACAAAAATGGAATGGAATATAAGGCGCTAATCCAAGCTTGTTCAGAATTGCAAACAACACCTGAACGTTTAATGATAGAAACAGGTGCTATTGATTCGCCTTATACATTACATCGGTCTCGTTTTGTATTTGAACATTTCCCCAAGGGAACAGATTTTTCAATTAACAATGTTGAAGTTTCTTTGCCTGATTTGCCGGTTTCAGATGTAAAAGCATTTTCTATTGATGATATTACGACAACAGAAATTGATGATGCCTTTTCAGTCACTCATTTGACAGATGGGAATTTTAAAATCGGTATTCATATAGCAGCTCCTGCGTTAGGAATAAAACCTGGAGATGATATCGATGTAATTGCACGTCAACGCATGTCAACGGTTTATATGCCAGGCGATAAAATAACTATGCTTCCAGATGAATATGTGCGTATTTTTACATTGGGATCTGGGGAAGAAAGACCGGCAATTAGTTTATATGCAACCATTGCGCCAAATGATTATCAATTGATTAAAACGGAAACTTGCATAGAGCGTATTCGGGTTGATATAAATTTGCGACACAATGAGCTGGAAAAACTTGTAACAGAAGAGAATCTGGCTCAAGGTGTAGGTGAATATCCTTTCAAGAAAGAGATTGAAGTATTGTGGGGATGGGCAAAAGTACTAGAGCAAAATCGTATGGAAAAACGAGAAAGCTTTGGTTTGAAGCCGGAACAAATACATCATCCTGATTACAATTTTTATGTTCAAGATGGTATTGTGACAATTGAACAACGTATGCGAACAGCACCGTTAGATAAAGTTGTTGCTGAACTCATGATTTTTGCAAATAGTACATGGGGGCGTTTTTTAAAAGAGCATGGTGTTCCTGGAGTCTATCGTAGCCAAGGTGAAGGAAATGGTTCATGGGTATCTCGTCGTTTAGTGCGTATGCAAACCTATCCTGCTGCGCATCATGGTTTGGGAGTTGATCAATATGCATGGTGTACGTCGCCTTTAAGACGATATACAGATCTGGTCAATCAGTGGCAAATATGTGCTTGCATTAACTATGGTGTCACTGCTCCACTTTCTGCTCCATTTAAACCAAAAGATGCTGATCTTTATGCAATTTTAAGCTCTTTTGATTCTATTTACGCTATTTACAATGAATTTCAAGCAAAAATGGAGCGCTATTGGTGTTTGAGATGGTTGGCTCAAAATAATGTAAAGCGAGTAGAGGCAATTGTGGTTCGCGATGAAATGGTTCGTTTGGTTGAAATTCCTCTTACGCTTTCATTACCTGCAGTTCGAGTGCTTGGAAGAAATGCTCAAATAACAATTGAATTGATAAATTGGGACGAAATAGATTTGTCTGTAGAGGCTAGATTAATAGAAGTTATTAAAAATTCCGAGCAGACTGATTCTATGGAGTTAAGCGAAGATATTATTAATTAATAAAAAATAATGAAAGAAGTAAAAAAATACATGATGTTTTTGTGTTGAGAGAAGGTGTTTTTTGAATTTGTCTTTGCAAAATAGAGTGTTAGCTTATGCGGTTCTTGTATCAATATTGATACATGGCGTATTAATATTTGCTCGTTTTGTTCCGTCCAAATCTTTTCATATTGTGCCCCCTGATCCAACACTAGAAGTAGTATTGGTGAATGCAAAAGGAAAAAATATTCCAATCAATGCGCAGGCACTTGCTCAAGCTAATCTAGATGGTGGTGGAAAAAAAGAAAATGCATTGCCAAAATCGCCTTTACCTGATGTAAAACATACATCAGATGGGGATATATTACTTTCATCACAGCGTCGTGTCGAAGAGCTTCAGCAAGAGCAAAAGCAACTTGCAGCAAAGTTAAAAAAAGAACTAAAAGAAAGTATTCCAAAAGCAAAAGAAAAAACATCTTCGAATGAAACAGCCAGTTATACTGGTATTGCTAGAGATGTTGCAATTCAACAGGCAATTGCTGGAAGAGCTGCTGCTATTGAAAAAGAAATAGCTGAACAGGGTAGTCGTCCTAAAAAAGTTTTTGTAACGCCCAGAACGCGTGAAGTAGGATACGCCATGTATTACAAATCCATGCAAAGGAAGATAGAGAGTATTGGAACACTCAATTTTCCACAAAGAAATGGAAGAAAACTATATGGAGAATTAACTCTTCTGATTCCTGTTTCGCCTGATGGAACTTTATATGAAAAAGAAGGTGGAGTGAGAGTAGAACGATCTTCTGGTAATGCGGCATTGGATAACGCCGCATTGCGAATAGTAAAAAGAGCTGCTCCGTTCGGTGCTTTCCCTCCTAAAATGAGGGAAGCATTGGCAGGAAGAATTTGGGTTATGGTTGCTCGTTTTCATTTCACTCGAGATAATGCTTTAACAACGGATTCTCAACCTCATAACTAGTTATTTTCCTAAAATTAAAAGTTGAAAGTATTTATGTCTAAACCTGATCTTTATGTTGTTATAGGTAATCCGATTTCTCATAGTAAATCACCGGATATCCATACCTTATTTGCATCTCAAACTCAACAAAATATTCAGTATCAGAGATTGTTGGCGCCTTTAGATGGATTTAAAGAAACAGTTAAGGAATTTATATCAAATAATGGTAAGGGCATGAATGTGACCGTGCCATTTAAATTAGAAGCTTTTGATTTTGCAACTTCCTTAACACCACGTGCACAAGCTGCTGGTGCTGTTAATACATTGAAATTTGATGGTAGTGAAATTTTAGGTGATAACACAGATGGCAAAGGACTGATAGTTGATATTATGGAAAATGTCAAATACTCCATTGCAGGTTCAAGAGTTTTGTTATTAGGTGCGGGAGGGGCCGCAAGAGGTGTGATACAGCCATTATTTGAGCAAAAGCCAGAAAGATTAATGATTGCTAACCGCAGTGTAGAAAAAGCACAAGAATTGGCAGAAGCTTTTTCTTCAATTGGCAAAATAGATGTTTCGTCCTACGTAGTACTTCAAGATAAATTTGATATCGTAATTAATGCAACTTCAGCAGGTTTAAGTGGAGATATGCCACCTGTCTCTGGAGTGGTTTTTGCTGATTCAGCATTAGCGGTAGATATGGTTTATGCCGATAAATTAACACCGTTTTTACAGTTTGCGCAAAGCCATGGTGCTCAAGTACGTGATGGGTTTGGGATGTTAGTTGAACAAGCTGCTGAATCATTTTTTGTTTGGAGAGGAGTTCGTCCTGATACAGCTCCTGTATTTTCGGCTTTAAGACCTTCTTTTTCATGAAAGCTTTTTTAGCTAGGGTAAAGCAATATCGTTATTGGATTATTGCTTTACCATTTGCTTTGTTTTTTCTTGTTCAGTTGTATTATTTTTGCCATATAGCTTGGTGGATTAAATTCAATCCGCAATCAACCAGTTTTATGAGGCAACAACTTGAAGTGCTTCAAAAAAAGAATCATTTAGCTAAATTAAAGCACAAATGGGTTCCATATAACCGAATATCAAGGAACTTAAAAAAAGCCATCATTGCTTCTGAGGACGCTAATTTTTCAACTCATGAAGGAGTTGATTGGGATGCATTGATATTGGCATATGAAAAAAACTTGAAAAGAGGAAAAGTTGTTTCAGGTGGATCAACAATTACTCAGCAATTAGCGAAAAATCTTTTTTTATCTAGCCATCGAAGTTATTTCCGCAAAATGCAGGAATTAATCATTACCTATATGCTGGAATGTTTAATGGATAAGAAAAGAATTTTTGAGATTTATTTGAATGTTGTGGAATTTGGTACAGGTATTTTTGGAGCGGAAGCAGCATCCAGATATTATTATGGTGTACCAGCCGCAAATTTAAATCCCGAGCAGGCTGCTCGACTTGCGGTAATGTTGCCTAATCCTCGATTCTATGGAAAATTAAAAAATTCTCATTATTTAGAGCAACGAACAGCTGTTATCCTTCATCGTATGGGGTCTGCAAAGTTGCCGCCGGACTCGACATCAATGAAGAAAAAAAGAGGATTACTTCAAAAAAAGAATAGGTAAGTGAATAAAGACTTGCCTCACCTGTTTGATGTCAGTAAACTTGCTTTTCCGCACTAGGAACGGTAGATTCTTTTTTAAGAACTATTTTCAAAAAAAAATGATTTTTTGAGATTAGCTCTGATAGGGTTAGTAGAAAGAATTCTTCATGATCAATGTATTTGTGTTGCAAAATGGCCGACTAAGCCAAGTACCTATCGATTCAAAGGCAGATTTAGAAAACGTTGCTCCAGTTTGGGTAGATTTGACTGCACCAACTGATGAAGAACGCCTTTGGGTTGAAGAAATATTTGGTGTCACGATGCCAGAAGAGGATGATGTCAAAGACATTGAGGCTTCTGCACGCTATTACGAAGCGGAAAATGGAGATTTACATCTTCGGACAGATTTCCGAATTGATGACGATGAAGGACCTCAAACGGTTACCGTTGCTTTTATTTTGACTCGGGAAATGCTGTTTTCGGTACACCCTGAAGATTTGCCTGTATTTAGATTGGTCCGTATGCGAGCACGTTCCAGACCGGGTTCTATTACGGATTACAAAGATGTTCTGTTGGATTTATATGCAACAGATGCAGAATATTCAGCAGATGCATTAGAAGGAATTTATCGCAAACTAGAAGAAGTTAGTATTCGTGTGCTGCAAGAAACTTTTACAGACCAAGATGCGGCAACAACGCTTTCTGCTATAGCAAAAGAAGAAGACTTAAATGGACGCATTCGTCGCAATATGATGGATACACGTCGTGCTGTCAGCTTTTTAATGCGAGGTCGTTTATTGGATTCAGAACAATTTGAAGAAGCGCGTCAAATTCTACGAGATATTGAATCATTGGATGGACATACTTCATTTTTGTTTGACAAGATTAACTTCTTGATGGATGCAACAGTCGGTTTTATTAATATTAACCAGAATAAAATTATTAAGATTTTCTCTGTTGCTAGTGTTGCTTTCCTTCCACCAACACTTATTGCAAGTATTTATGGAATGAACTTCCATATTTTGCCAGAGCTAACATGGGATTTTGGGTATCCGTTTGCATTATTATTAATGCTAGGCAGTGCGTTAGCGCCTTTTTGGTATTTCCGTCGTCGCGGATGGCTTAATTAATTTACTGTTTTTGTTCATTGATATGGCGATTCTGGCGGATGTGTCCAGACTTGCTTTTTTGCTGACTTTGATTAGAGCTGTTTTCCTGTTTGGATTTAAGTTTTGATTTTCCAGCGTAATCCTTTCCGATTGTAATTCTTACCAAATCAGCATCCATTCCTTGTTGGATCAACCAGTCAGTTACCATTGATGCCAGTCGATCAAGCGCAATACCGTGTGTTGTTCTTCCTGTTTCGTATAGCCATTCAGATAAAGCCATAAAACGTGAAAAAGGATTCGTGTCCAAAATCATGGGAAGCGTATTTACAAAACGTCCAGAATTAGCAATCAGATCCCAAAAGCGGGCAAAGCGAGTCAGCTTTTGCATTGTAAAGAAATCAAGATGGGCATTTGAAACGATGCTGTATGGGGGAGCAGGATCAAAGACAAGATTATAGTCTTGTGTGTGCCGAAGTATAGGTGTACCTCTTAAGCGTTTTAATATGCCAACCTGTATTTCATGAGGACTAAGTTTGATAAGACGATCAAATCCGTTTTCAAAACTCTCTAAGGTTTCTCCAGGTAATCCAATGATTAAATCAGCATGAATGTGTGCATGAGTATGATTTTTTAACCAGGCAATATTTTCTTCACTTCTTGTATTGTTCTGTTTACGGCTAATGAGTGCCTGAACATTTGAGTTAAATGTTTGAACGCCGATTTCTAGTTGTAATGTTTCAGGAGGAAATTGTTTAATCGTATTTTTTAATGCTTCAGGTAAATGATCAGGGACAACTTCAAAATGAACAAAAACAGGATCAGTTGGTTTGGAATGAATCTTATCTAAAAAGAAATGAAGAATTTGTAGACATTTTTTTGTGTTTAAATTAAAAGTTCGATCAACAAATTTAAAGTTTCTCGCTCCTCTCAAATACAGTTTTTCCATTTCTGAAAGAAATCGATCTGTGTCAAAAGAAAATGCCGTTTTATCAAGGGAAGAAAGACAAAACTCACATCTGAAAGGACATCCTCGTGATGCTTCAACATAGATAGTGCGATTGGCAATGTCTTCATCACTATATAAGTGATAGGGCATGACAATTTCATCAAGAGGAAGTTGAATTCCTCTATGAAATTTTTCTACAGGTGGTGTTCCTTTTAAAATTTCAGAACACAATTTCGGTAATGTGGCTTCACCCCAACCGCTAATAGTGTAATCAGCTATTTGAGTCAGTAGCTGAGATTCCATTTCATAGGAAACTTCAGGACCTCCAAGAATGACGGGTATTTGAGGTTTTAAGACTTTTAATAAAGAAACTAAACGAGTGATTTCCTCAACGTTCCAGATATATACGCTAATGCAAATAATGGAAGGATTTTGCTCCAAAATTTTTTCTGCTGCTATATGAGTGTTAATGCCAATGACAAATTCATGGATGCGAGTTCGATCATAAAGACTACCCATATTGGCATGCAAATATCGCAAACCAAGTGAAGTATGAGCATATCGAGCATTCAATGTGGTCAGAAGAATTGTCATATGTGCAAACAAGGAAATAAATAAAGAGTAAGGAACTGAAATGTATATTAAAAAATGATAAGAGAATAGCGCTTTTATAGAGGCATACTTTATTTTATAAAAAATCTAATTATTGTTTATTAGGGAATCGCAAAATTGATCTGGGTCAAGAATACATCAAAGCGTAAACAGCTATGATATCAGTTGATTTTTGTCTCTAGAAATTGAACAATTTTTAGAGGTGAAAAGAACAAGGAGCCTTCTCCAGACCGCTGAAAAAGCAAATGGCGGGGAATGTGTTTTAATGAAAGATAGTTCATTAGATTCAAGCTGGAATGGATGATCGTAGTCATCCATTCATTCTTTTGAAGGGCAAGTATGAATATTCATGAATATCAGGGAAAAGAAATTTTACGTAAGTATGGGGTAGCCACACCTCGCGGTATTCCCTGTTTTACTGTAGATGAGGCTGTAAAAGCAGCAGAAAGCTTGGGTGGAAAAATCTGGGTCGTAAAAGCACAGATTCATGCAGGCGGCCGCGGAAAAGGCGGTGGTGTTAAAGTGGCAAAATCCATTGATGAAGTCAAACAATATGCTGAGCAAATTCTTGGCATGACTTTGGTTACACATCAAACCGGTCCAGAAGGTCGTGTAGTTAAGCGCCTGTTAATTGAAGAGGGCGCAGATATTGCCAAAGAATACTATGTTGGTATGGTTGTTGATCGTGAAACTCAACGTGTTGCTTTAATGGCATCTTCTGAAGGTGGTATGGAAATTGAAGAAGTTGCAAGCAAAACACCAGAGAAAATTCACAAAGTTTTCATCGATCCAAAAACCGGTTTGACTGATGCTGAAGGTGAAGATATCGCAAGAAAAATTGGTGTACCTGATGCAGCATTGAAAGAAGCAGCTCAATTTATGCAAGGTTTGTATAAAGCATTTGATGAGTCCGATGCTTCTTTGGCAGAGATCAACCCTCTCGTTTTAACAGGTAGCAACCGTATTATTGCTTTGGATGCTAAATTCAATTTCGACTCAAACGGTATGTATCGTCAACAAGAAGTTGCTGCTATGCGTGACTTCGATGAAGAAGATCCAGATGAAATTGCTGCATCCAAGTTTGATTTAACTTATATCGCTTTAACTGGTGATATCGCATGTATGGTTAATGGTGCTGGTTTGGCTATGGCAACCATGGATATCATCAAACTTTTCGGTGGAGAACCAGCGAACTTCCTCGACGTTGGCGGTGGTGCAACAACAGAAAAAGTAACAGAAGCTTTCAAAATCATGCTTGCTAATCCAAAAGTCAAGTGTATTTTAGTCAATATCTTTGGTGGCATCATGCGTTGTGATGTTATTGCAAATGGTATTGTTGAAGCTGCTCGCCAAGTAGCATTGACTGTTCCTTTGGTTGTTCGTCTTGAAGGAACCAATGTAGAGCTTGGTAAGGAAATTCTTGCTAAGTCCGGTTTGCCAATCATTTCTGCCGATGGCATGACTGATGCCGCACAAAAGGCAATCAAAGCAGCTAAGGGGTAATAAGTATGTCTATTCTGATTAACAAAAATACACGTGTCATCGTTCAGGGCTTGACAGGTAAAACCGGTGCATTTCATACAGAAATGTCACAAAACTATGCATTTGGTAAAGAGTGCTATGTTGGTGGTGTAACTCCTAGAAAAGGTGGAACCAAATTTTTGGACATACCTGTATTTGAAACTGTAGCAGAAGCTAAAAAAGAAACCGGTGCAACAGTTTCTGTTATCTATGTACCACCTCCATTTGCTGCAGCTGCAATTGATGAAGCTGTTGAAGCAGAAATGGATTTGGTCATCTGTATTACAGAAGGTATTCCAGTTCGCGATATGATTCGCACTCGCGATAAAATGAAAGGTAAGAAAACCATTCTTGTTGGCCCAAACTGCCCAGGTATCATCACTCCTGATGAATTGAAGATCGGTATTATGCCTGGTCATATTCATAGAAAAGGAACCATTGGTGTTGTTTCCAAATCAGGTACCTTAACTTATGAATCTGCTGGCCAGCTTGCTGAATTCGGTCTTGGTCAATCAACTGTTGTTGGTGTTGGTGGTGATCCTGTTAATGGTTTGAAACATATTGATGTTCTCAAAATGTTTAATGACGACCCAGAAACAGAAGCAGTCATTATGGTCGGTGAAATCGGAGGTAATGACGAAGAAACCGCTGCAAGATGGGCTAAAGACAACATGAAGAAACCAATCGTTGGCTTCATTGCTGGTGTAACAGCGCCTCCAGGAAAACGCATGGGTCACGCCGGTGCTATTATTTCTGGTGGTAAAGGTACTGCTCAAGAAAAATTGGCTGTTATGCAAGAATGCGGTATTACTGTTACTCAAAACCCAGGTGAAATCGGTAAAACACTGAAATCTGTTTTGAAGTAAAAAACGGTTAATTACCTTAAGCTCTGATCTATGAGAATAGATCAGAGCTTTTCTTATGGGACTATCAAACAAAAAAGCGAGTATGTTTTTGTCATACTCGCTTTTGTTTTGGTTGAAGTTATCAGCTTAGAATAACTTCTAAGTCCTTATATTAGAACTTGTGAGTCATACCAATTTGTACACCAGTGGAGCTTTCGCCATCTGCTGCCCAACCAACAACTTCCTTATCGCTATCAATGTATGTGACTTGACCATACACAGAAGTACGTTTGGACAGGTTATAGGTGTAACCGACAGAATACTTCATGATATCGGCGTCTTTGTATGATTCGCCGTCCAGGCCTTTAATATCATCAATA
>JAZUNA010000037.1:0-54458 GCA_045603905.1 Oxalobacter sp.
ATAATCAAAAACATGATTGAAAAAGAATTAGAAATTGTTAATAAATTAGGTTTGCATGCACGTGCATCTGCAAAGTTAACGCAATTGGCATCTAAATATGCATGCGAGGTTTGGCTAACACGTAATAATCAACGGATTAATGCAAAATCCATTATGGGTGTGATGATGTTGGCAGCAGGTAAAGGTGCCAAATTAATACTTGAAACAGATGGTGTTGATGAACAAGAATGTATGGATGCATTGACTGCCTTAATTAACAATAAATTCGGAGAGGCTGAGTAAAGAAAAATGCGGGCTGGAAAAGCAATGGCATCTTTTTCACTTCATGGGACAGCAGTTTCCCGTGGGATTACTATTGGTCGTGCACATTTAATTCATAGTGCCGCATTAGACGCAAAACATTATTTGGTGCCGCAAGAAAAAATTGAGGCGGAGGTAAAGCGTTTAGAAAATGCCATTGAGGCTGTTCATAATGAATTGGATAGAATTTTACAAAGTCTGCCAAAAGATGCACCAGTAGAATTTGGTGCTTTTCTTGATGTCCATGCGTTGATTCTTTCTGATTCAATGATTGCAAAAGAGCCTCTCAATATTATTAGAACGCGTAGATATAATGCAGAATGGGCGCTTTTAACGCAAATTGAAGAATTATCAGCGAGATTTGATGGAATTGAAGACCCATATCTTCGTGAAAGAAAAGCAGATATTCAGCAAGTAGCTGAACGTATCGTAAAACATCTTCAAGGACAAGCGGATGAAATGCTTCCAAATGTGGATAGTATTCCAGTAGAAGATCTAGAAGATGATCGTGTTGATATGATTGTGGTTGCCTACGATATTTCCCCTGCGGATATGTTGAATTTTCGTAGTCGGATATTTAATGGTTTTATTTCCGAAGTAGGTAGTCGAAATTCACATGCCGCTATTGTTGCGAGAAGTATTGATGCACCAGCTGTTTTCGGTTTGCCTAATGCACTTACTTTAATTAAGCAGGATGACTGGTTAATTATTGATGCGGATTCGGGTGTTGTTATTGTTAATCCAACATCACTGGTTCTTGAACAGTATCGGGTCAGAATGGTTGCCCGAGAAAAAACGCTTAAGAGATTGAGCAAACTGAGAAGAACACCAAGCACGACAATGGATGGAGTGCCAGTGACATTAATGGCCAATATTGAGTTCCCGGATGACTGTAGTGCAGCATTGGAAAACGGCGCTAGTGGGATAGGTCTTTTCCGCTCAGAATTTCTTTTTATGAGGCGAACCGGTGATATGGATCGTTTGCCAAGTGAAGAGGAGCAATTCGAAGCATATAAAAAGGCCGTTACCATGATGAGGGGACGTCCTGTTACTATTCGAACACTTGATATTGGTGCAGATAAACCAATGGGGATATCTGATTTTAGTGTATTAAATCCGGCACTAGGTAAACGGGCAATTCGTTTTTGTTTGGCTGAACCGGATCTTTTTTTAACACAGCTTCGTGCCATATTAAGAGCATCCGCTTTTGGACCAGTTAAACTTTTGATTCCTATGCTGGTTCATGCTTTTGAGATTGATCAAACGCTAGCAATGGTAGAGCAGGCAAAATCTCAATTGAAAGCGGAAAAAATCAAGTATGATGAAAATATTGCCGTTGGTGCCATGGTGGAAGTGCCTGCAGCGATTTTAGCGTTACCTATGTTTACGAAACGATTAAGTTTTCTGTCAATAGGAACGAATGATCTGATTCAATATGCTTTAGCAATTGATAGAGTTGATCCGGAAGTCGCACATTTGTACAACCCATTGCACCCAGCTATTTTAACGATGTTATCAATCGCTATAAAAATGGCAGCAAAGGCGAATATCCCAGTATCAATTTGTGGTGAATTAGCAGGAGATCCTGCTATGACACGGCTTTTGCTTGGAATGGGGTTGAGAGAATTTTCCATGCATTCAACACAACTTTTAACAGTTAAACAGGAAATTCTGAATACTAATTTGAAACAGATACAATCAAAAGTAAAAAGGATATTGAGTCTTAGCGAACCACATTTGATTGAAAAAGCAGTGGAAAGAATTAGACAAATATCAGTTCCTGTCTAAATAATGCTTTTGTTGTTTGACGCTAGACGCGGACTTCGTTATGCTTGTCATATTGCGCCGATTTGAACTAATCAGCTTGCGGGCGCAAGGGGATACCTGAAATAAATGCGGCTAAAGCGAGCTTGAAAAAGCCCGATTGGTTAGCCGATTTCGGGCTTGTTTTGTATTATGGAATGGAAACATCCATTTTGAGGATGTAATAAATGACTTCTGTTGGTGCTGTAACTGCTTGCTCAATGGATTTTGATGAACCTTTGCTATTGCAAAGTGGAGCGTCTATTGCTAATTACACATTGGTTTATGAAACATATGGGCAACTAAATGCTGATAAATCGAATGCAGTTTTAATTTGTCATGCTTTAAATGCATCTCACCATGTTGCAGGTTACTATGAGGATCAGCCTAAAAATATCGGCTGGTGGGACAACATGGTTGGACCAGGCAAACCTGTCGATACGAATCGCTTTTTTGTTATTGGGGTTAATAATTTGGGTTCATGCTTTGGCTCTACCGGACCGATGCATATTAATCCTCAAACAGGTAAGCATTATGGTAATGATTTTCCTTTAGTAACAGTTGAAGATTGGGTACGAGCACAGGCTCGTTTGGCTGATGCATTGGGAATCAAAAAATTCGCGGCAGTTATGGGAGGCTCTTTAGGAGGTATGCAAGCGCTAACTTGGAGCATGATGTATCCAGATAGGCTAGAGCATTGTATTGCGATTGCTTCAACATCTAAATTAACAGCCCAAAATATTGCATTTAATGATGTTGCAAGACAAGCTATCTTATCGGATCCAGATTTTCATGGCGGGAATTTTTATGCCCATGGCGTGGTGCCTAAAAGTGGCCTACGTGTGGCACGAATGATTGGACATATTACTTATCTGTCCAATGCAGATATGTCAGAAAAATTCGGACGCATGCTTCGTTCAGGACAATATCTTTTTGGATATGGTGTCGAATTTGAAATTGAATCCTACTTGCATTATCAGGGCGAAAAATTTTCCAGCTATTTTGATGCGAATACCTATCTTTTAATAACCCGTGCATTGGATTATTTTGATCCGGCAGCATCCTATGACGGAGATTTAACCCAAGCCTTGGCAGGTACGAAAGCTAAATTTTTATTGGTTTCATTTACTACTGACTGGCGTTTTTCTTCTGAAGCGAGTCAAGCCATTGTAAAAGCCTTGGTTGATAATCGTCGTCAGGTAACCTATGCAGATATTGATGCGCCGCATGGGCACGATGCTTTTTTATTGGATGATGAACGCTACCATGAATTGGTGCGTTCTTACTTTAATAGAATGTGGGTGGAAATTGAAGAGCGGAGAAATTAATGAGTGCACTTAAATTGCGAGAATTGCGTGCCGATTTAGCTTTTATAGCTCATTGGGTTCCTGCGAAGGCACATGTGCTTGATCTTGGTTGTGGAGATGGCGCAATGCTTGAACATTTGCAAGTAACTAAAAACTGCACAGGATATGGAGTTGAAATTGATGATAAAAAAATTCCTGGTTGTGCAAGTAGAGGTGTTGCGGTTATTCAACAAGATCTTGAAAAAGGCTTGAATTTTTTTGCAGACAATTCTTTTGACACCGTTTTATGTCTTTCCGCTTTGCAAATGATGAAAAACGTTGAATTGCTTTTACGTGATATTGCCAGAGTTGGTAATGAGGCAATTGTTTCGTTCCCTAATTTTGCTTATTGGCAAAACAGATTTACTCTTTTAACAGGAAAAATGCCTGTAACACAGGAGTTACCTTTTGAATGGTATGATACGCCCAATTTACGTTGCGCAACGATTTGTGATTTTGAAGAATTGGCAAATCAGGTGGGCTTGAAAGTAATGGATTGTGTTGCACTTCATCAAGGGAAACCTGTATCTTTCCTTCGTAATTGGAGAGGATCATTAGCTGTATTTCGCCTTAAAAAATCTTCTTGACCATGACAGCTCCTGAACGAATCATATTCAGTGCGTTTTACAAACGCATGCTGATTTGTGTTTTTATCGGATTTTCTTCAGGTTTGCCGCTTTTTATCTTACTGAATTTACTTCAGGCATGGCTGGCAAAATCAGGACTCAGTGTTAAGTCGCTAGGACTGTTTGCACTTGTCATGTTCCCTTATACATGGAAATTTCTATGGTCGCCCCTAATGGATCGTTTCAGTCTTGGGAAAATGGGACGTAGGCGGGGATGGATGGCTCTTACACAATTGACATTGTTTTTTTCAATTGGATTGATGGGGATGTTGGATCCATTGAAAAATTTGTGGGCAATAGGCGTATTGTGTACATTAGTTGCTTTTTTATCTTCTAGTCAGGACATTGCTGTTGATGCTTATAGAAGAGAATTATTACCCGATAATGAACAAGGCTTAGGTAGTGCTATACATGTTAATGCATATCGTGTTGCCGGTATGGTTCCTGGGGCACTTTCTCTGATTTTGGCAGATATGATGAGTTGGCAGTGGGTTTTTTGGATAACTGCCTCTTTTATGCTTCCTGGATTAATTTGTACTTTACTGGTGAAAGAACCTGAAATATACGGGAAGCCTCCAGCGGATTTGCGAGAAGCCGTTGTTTTGCCTTTTAAGGAATTTATTTCTCGTTCTGGTTGGAAAAATGCATTTTTTATACTGAGTTTTATTTTTCTCTATAAATTAGGCGATAGCCTTGCAACAGCTTTAGCAACCAAATTTTATTTGGATTTGGGTTTTTCAATGACTCAGATTGGCGCTATTGCAAAGACAACCGGTTTTTGGGCAAGCCTTTTAGGGGGTATGCTTGGAGGGGCTTGGATGATCCGTCTTGGTATCAATCGGGCTTTATGGCTATACGGAATTGTACAAGCTGTTTCTATTTTAGGTTTTTCATGGATATCTCTAGAAGGTGCTAATCCTTATATTTTAGCTTTTGTAATTGGATTTGAAGCTTTAGGTGTAGGGCTGGGAACGGCTGCTTTTGTTGCTTATATTGCAAAAACAACGGATAAACGTTATAGCGCAACCCAATTTGCCCTTTTTACGAGTCTGGCAGCTATTCCAAGAACTTTTATTAATGCTTCTGCCGGCTTTATTGTTGAGCAGACGGGATGGTTCATGTTTTTTAATATTTGTTTTATATTGGCATTGCCAGGCATGCTAATGTTGCCCAAAATAGCGCCTTGGAATGAAAAAAAAATAAAATTTAAAGTAAAAATTAACTAGATATTCGACATTAGCGCGTATCAAGGTTATGATTCTTGCCTATTAAGATTATTAAAAATAATTAAGGAAAAAAGCATGTCGCAACAATTTGGGGAAATGCCTGATAAGGCAGGATATTTCGGTGAATTTGGCGGACAAATTATTTCGCCAGAATTAAAAGTGGCCATGGATAAAATCAGTGACGCTTATGAGGAAGTTCGCCAAACAAAAGCCTTTCAAGATGAGTTACTTGAGTTGTATACCCATTATGTTGGGCGTCCTAGTCCAATTTATTTCGCAAGAAAATTATCCGAAAAGCAAGGTGGAAGCCGTATTTTTATTAAGCGGGAAGACTTAAATCATACTGGAGCACATAAAATCAATCATTGCTTGGGGCAGGCTCTTTTAGCGAAATTTATGGGTAAAACCAAGGTTATCGCTGAAACAGGAGCTGGGCAGCATGGTGTTGCTATGGCAACTGCTTGCGCATTGGTAGGTATTCCTTGTGAAGTTCATATGGGAGTTGTTGATATTGCGAAAGAGCGACCTAATGTCACCAAAATGAAAATTCTTGGCGCAAACTTAATTCCTGTTAGCAGAGGCACCCAAACATTAAAAGATGCTGTAGACAGTGCGTTTGAAGAATATATTAAAGATCCTGATAATTTCCTGTATGCGATTGGTTCTGCCGTCGGTCCTCATCCTTTCCCAAAAATGGTGCGTGATTTCCAAATGATTATTGGAAAAGAAGCAAGAGAACAATTTTTGGCAAGAGAAAATAAATTGCCGGATATGGTTGTTGCTTGTGTTGGAGGAGGCTCCAATTCAATCGGTATTTTTACTGAATTTTTGCCGGATCAATCAGTTAAATTGGTTGGAGTTGAGCCAGCTGGAAGAGGATTGGATACTCCGGATCATGCAGCAACCTTGTCATTAGGCACAAAAGGAATATTGCACGGCTATAAGTGCTATGCTTTACAAGATAGTGAAGGTAATCCTTTGCCAGTACACTCCATCGCATCTGGATTAGATTATCCAGGTGTTGGACCGCAACATTGCTATTTAAAAGATTTAGGACGTGTACAGTATGAAGCTGTAACCGATGATGAATGCTTGAATGCTTTCATTACTTTATCTCGTGTAGAAGGAATTATTCCAGCATTAGAAAGTTCTCATGCAGTAGCTTATGCAATGCGAGTAGCAAAAGAATTTGGTCCGGATAAAACCATCCTGGTTAATTTATCAGGAAGAGGCGATAAGGATGCTGATTTTGTTGCCGAGTATCTTGGGCTTTAATCGTTTTTTGATTTAAAAATAAAAACCAAAGAGGAAGAATTTTCTTCCTCTTTTTTTAAATATTTCAATAAGTGGAGGCGTTTAGTGAGTAATTTAAGGCAAGAATTTATTGAGTTTTCTGTGAATACAGGTGTCTTGCGGTTTGGTGAGTTTATAACGAAAGCTGGACGAACCTCCCCATACTTTTTTAATGCAGGCTTATTCAATAATGGTTTTTCTCTTGGAAAACTAGCTGATTTTTATGCACAAACACTGTTAGATTCAGGTGTTGAATTTGATATGTTGTATGGTCCGGCCTACAAAGGTATTCCTTTGGTTTCTGCGGTTGCCGTTTCATTGGCAAGTAAAGGATGTAATGTTCCATTTGCTTATAACAGAAAAGAAGCAAAAGATCACGGTGAAGGAGGTGTGTTGGTTGGCGCACCAATGCAAGGAAGAGTCATTATTATCGATGATGTGATTTCTGCAGGAACTTCCGTTAACGAATCTGTACAAATTATCCGTAATGCGAATGCAACTCCTGCAGCAGTTTTAATTGCTCTGGATCGCAAAGAACGTTCAGGTAAAGATGGAGCTTTATCTCAATATTCTGCAGCACAGGAAGTTCAAAATATGTATAACATGCCTGTGTTATCTATAGCGAATTTAGATGATTTGATGGATTATCTGGCTAAAGATAGTGTTAATTCAGCGCTTTTACAGTATCGAGATGCAGTCAATGCTTACCGTACTCGTTATGGAGCTGCTTAAATTAATATAACGATTAACGATTTTGACAAACTGGGCAATCTGGATTGCGGTCAAGTTGTATTTTTGTCCAAGACATTTTTAGACCATCAAGCACAAGTAAAGATCCCATAAGAGATTGCCCAATTCCAGCAATGACTTTTAAGGCTTCTGTTGCCTGAATGGTACCAACAATACCAACAATTGGTGAGAACACACCATATTGGGATGCTTTTCTATCTTGAAATGGTTGGTCAGCAGGAAAAAGACAGGAGTAACAAGGTGCGTTATCCTGCCGCATATCATAGACCGAAATTTGTCCATCAAATTGCAAGACTGCACCTGAAATTAATGGCAAACGATTGGCAACACAGACTTTGTTAATAGTATGCCGTGTTGCAAAATTATCTGTACAATCCAAAACAATAGTCGCTGTTTGTGCCAGTTCATGTAATCGCTTTTCATCAGGGCGCTCATTTAATGCAATGACATGAACGTCCGGATTAATTGCTTCCAGTGTTTTTTTTCCGGATAACGCTTTGGGTTGTCCAATACGATCAGATGTATGCAAAATTTGTCGTTGCAAATTGGTTAGATCTACTATGTCATCGTCAACCAAGGTTATTTTACCAATTCCGCTGGCAGCCAAATAATAACAAACAGGAGATCCTAAACCGCCAGCTCCAATAACCAGTGCATGCGCAGCTACAATTTTTTCCTGACCTTCTTTGCCCAATTCTTTGAGCAAAATGTGACGTGAATAACGATTTAATTGAGACTCATTCATGATCAGAAATTACTTTTTTTGAACAGGAGTTGCTTTTTCGTCGTTATTCTTTTTTTCTTCGGTTACTGTTTTTGACAATTGAACAGGACGTCCTTTTAAATGATTTAGTGCCTGCATTAACTGAAAGTCGTTTTTTGTACCGTATTCAATAGGTTTGTATTTCTTTGAACTATTTAAAATACGTTGTTCTTCTTCCTCATCAATTTTAGTCGTTGCTTCTTCTGAACCAGAGTCATTGGATAAGTGTTTTAAAAGGTCTGCTTCTCTAAGACGTAGACTATTAATACCATCTCCCTCAGCCGTTTCATCCACAATCAAATCAGGCATAATGCCTTTTGCTTGGATAGAGCGTCCGTTTGGCGTGTAATAACGTGCGGTTGTTAATTTGATAGCAGTTTCAGGAGAGATTTGGCGAACAGTTTGGACTGAGCCTTTGCCAAAAGTTTGCGTACCTAAAATGGTTGCTCGTTTATGATCTTGCAAAGCACCGGCAACAATTTCTGAAGCGGATGCAGAACCAATATTGACTAACACAACCATTGGAACTGATTTAATTTGTGCGGGAAGTTTTGCAAGTGGATCATTTAACTCACGTACCGAATAAAACTCCGGACGCGCATAAAAAGTAGCTTTTGATTCAGGCAATTGTCCATTTGTTGAAACGATAACAACATCTTTAGGCAGGAAAATTGCAGAAACACCGATTGCTCCCGGTAAAATGCCACCAGGGTCATTACGCAAGTCTAAAACGAGTCCTTTTATGTGAGCATCTTTTTCATAAATAGCATTAATTTTTTTAACAAGATCTTCTACGGTCGGTTCCTGAAATTGTGCAACCCTTAACCAAGCATATCCTGGTTCAATTATTTTTGATTTAACACTTTGAACGCGAATTTCTTCACGAATGATGGTTATGATTAATGGTTTGCTTTCATTTTTTCGAACGATGGTTAATACAATTTTTGTATTAGGTTCCCCACGCATTCTTTTTACAGCTTCGTCCAGTGTCATATCTTTAACAGAGACACCATCTAATCTTGTAATTAAATCTCCTGGTTGAATGCCGGCACGGTAAGCGGGTGTGTCTTCGATTGGTGAAATAACTTTAATGGCGCCATCTTCGGTTCCAACTTCAATACCTAAGCCCCCGAATCGACCTTGGGTTCCTTCTTTTAATTCTTTTAAGGCTTTTTTGTCTAAATAAGCAGAATGGGGATCCAAAGAGGCAACCATTCCAGAGATTGCTTCTGTTAGCAATTTTTTATCATCAACAGGTTCAACGTAATCGGATTTGATTAAACCAAATACATCGGCTAATTGTCTTAATTCATCGAGAGGAAGAGGTGCAATTTGTTTTTGTGCCATTGCAGAAAATTGCAAAGAAATTGCAATACCTACCAACATACCAAATAGAATTAATAAAAAATTTCGAAGCTTACTGCTCATATATCACCTAATAATGACCCAATTCATAGGGTTAAACGCTTGTCCATTATGACGCATTTCGAAGTATAAACCTGTTTGTGTATTATCGCTGCTATTACCAACATTCGCTATGATATCGCCGCCTTTAACATTGTCACCTACTTTTTTTCGTAATTTTTGCGCATTAGCATATATTGTCATGTATTTCGCGCCATGATCGACGATAATTAAATTTCCAAAACCTCGTAACCAGTCTGCAAAAACAACTTTCCCATTTGCAACGCATCGGATATCTGCGCCAAGTGTACTTTCTATAAATATACCTTTCCAACTTGGACCGTCATCTCTTTTTGAACCGTATTGTGCCGTAATAGTTCCTTTTACAGGAAGTTTCATGCGTCCTTTTTGTTTATAAAATGCACTTTTAGCTGATTCAGCGTCAGCCACAATTTCAACTGTTTGTTTTTTATTTTTTGATTTTTTTCGAGCAGCTGCTTTTTGTTGTGCTGCAATTTTTTTTGCTAAATTATCAACGAGAGCAGAAAGTCTTTTCTCATCTTGTTGTAATTTTTCAGCTTGTTTGCGTTGCTGTTCAAGCTTGGATGAAAGCTGGGCCAAGATGATAGCTCGTTCTGCTTTTTCTTTTTCAAGTTTTTGTTTTTGTATTAATTTTTCATGAGAAATTTTTTCTAGCTCGTGTTTAGCTGATGCTGTTTGTAAGCGTTTACTATCAACACTTCTTAAATTTTCTCTAAGAGATTTTGTCAATTTTGCTTGAGCATCAGAAATATAAGTCATGTATTGAAGTTCTCTATTGATCCGGTTAGGGTTATCTCCGGATAAAAGGAACTTCATACGATCTTCATTTCCGTAAATGTATTGTTCTTGCAGTAATTTTGTTAATTGGTTTTGCTGTTTTTCAATTGTTGTTTCAAGGGAGGTTTGTTCTGCTGTTAATTCATTCAGTTTTGCTTCAGTTGAGGATTGTTTTTTTTCTAAGGCTTGAATAGAACGATTTGTGTTTTTAATCGCTTCTTCTGATTTGGCTAATGTATCAGCAGCTTTTCCTTTTGCGGTTTCTGTTTTCCCAATTTCTTTTTTCAGATGAGATAGTTGTTCTCGAACTTTTCCACGTTCTGTTTCTGCTGCTTTTTTTTGCTTGGTGCTATCACTGACTTTTGTTGTGGATTTAGTCGTTTTTTTTGTTGTTGTATTAGCTGTTTTTTTTGTATTCGTTTTAGATGTTTTTGTCGATGTTGATTTTTTTGTAGTTGTTTTTTTTGCCTGAGAAGTGGTTTTTGTTTTTTTTGTTTGTGCAGTTACAGAGGGAGAAATGCAAATAGAAAGGAAACAGAAAGCCAATAAAAAAGAAAATATATAACGATAATTTTCTTTTTTAGAAAATTGAAAAAAAGAAATCACGCTGCAAAAAGCGTTCATAGGCATTTCGCATCACCTGTAACTGCAAAATTTTAAATTATCTAAATATTATGCTTGTGCTAAAAATCAAGATTCATTATTTAAATAATAATGTTGAATAGGTTTTAAATTGCTATCCAACTCGTAAACAATAGGACTACCTGTTGGAATATTTAATTCCGAAATTTTTTCGTCACTAATACCGTTTAATTCTTTAAAAAGAGCACGGAGGCTATTACCATGAGCAGCAATTAAGATTCGTTTTCCTTCCCGTATTTGAGGAGCAATGGTATCGTTCCATAATGGCATGACACGAGCAACAGTATCTTTAAGACTTTCAGTTAATGGAATTTGATCGCGACTTAATGCTTTATATGCCGGATTGTTAAAAGAAGTTCTAGAGTCATCAGGACTTAGTGGATTTGGCGGAACAGCAAAGCTTCTTCTCCATATGTGGACTTGCTCATCTCCGTATTTTTTTGCCGTTTCTGCTTTATTTAAACCTTGTAACGCACCATAATGTCTTTCATTTAGACGCCATTGGCAAGATACAGGGAGCCACATTTGATCCAATTCCTCCAAGGCAATCCAAAGTGTGCGAATAGCGCGTTTTAAAACAGAGGTATAAGCTAGATCAAATTCAAATCCTGCATTTTTTAAAATTTTCCCTGCTTTTCTTGCTTCTTCTTTGCCTTGATCGCTTAAATCTACGTCAGTCCAGCCTGTAAAACGGTTTTCTGAGTTCCAAAGAGATTGCCCATGGCGCATAAATACGATTTTATACATAGTCCACTTAGCCTAAAAAGAGTTTTAAGTATCACGAATGTCTTAGTTTCTATTTTATAATGTATTAGTTTTGTAATCGATAATCCAGATAGGAAATATTGTGAATTTTATTTGGGATAACATTTTTTTAATAGGTGTAGTGCTTTATTGTATTTTGGCACTACTGTGGCCAAAGATTCGAAAAGGCTCTCGTATTAGTCATACAATGGCAACGCAAATGATCAACAAAGGCAAAACGACCATTATTGATATCAGAGATCAGAAAGATTTTAGATCCGGACATTTGTTAAATGCGATTCATGTGCCTTTTGATGCATTAGAGGAGAGAATTCCACGTTTGGAAAAACTAAAGTCTCAGCCTTTAATAGTTGTTTGTAATGATGGCAAACTTTCAAGAACGGCATCCGATAAGTTGCGAAAATCAGGTTTTACGCAAGTATTCAGTTTGGATGATGGTATGGCAGGCTGGAGAAAGAATGGTTTGCCTGTGACACAATAGTTTTATAAAAATTATTATGAAATCACACGTTTTTATGTATGCCAAAAAGGTGTGTCCTTACTGCACAATGGCTGAAAAATTGTTGCAACTTAAAGGAGTGCAACATATCGAAAAAGTATATATTGATGGGGATGACAATCTGCGCGATCAGATGATTGAAAAAACCGGTCGTCGAACTGTTCCTCAAATATATATCGGTGAGACACATATCGGGGGATATGATGATTTAGCTGCGCTTAATAAGCAAGGGCAGCTAGATCCATTATTGAATAAAGATTAATCCCCTTTTGTTATAAATTAATCGGAGCATAGCATGTCTTCTGAAAAAACTGCTGATACTTCTCAGCCACTATTTCAATTGCAAACAATTTATTTAAAAGATCTTTCTTTGGAACAACCAAATTCGCCGGAAATTTTTTTAGAGAAAAAAATGCCGGATTTACAAGTGAATGTTAATGTCGGTGTTAATACCTTAGCTGAGACAACTTACGAAACGACTATTACCGTAACATTAACTGCAACGATAGGTGAAAAAACAGCTTATTTAATTGAGGGAACACAAGCAGGTATTTTTGAGGTGCGTAATTTACCGCAGGAAACTCTAGAAAAGGTACTTTATATTACTTGTGCAAGTATTGTGTATCCTTATTTACGAGCCAATATTGCTGATCTTGTTTTACGTTCAGGATTCCCTCCTGTCCACTTGGTCGAAATTAATTTTGAAGCTTATTATCGTGAAAGAGTTCAACAGGATTTGCAAAATAAACAAACTCAACCAGTACAGTAGTCTTCTTTATTTTAAAGAAGACAAAAATGTAATTTGAACTGTTAATGCATTACGTTGCTAAAGGCAGATTGGAAATATGAATATTACTATCCTTGGTGCAGGCGCTTGGGGAACCGCGATGGCAATTGCACTATCAAAACGACATCCAGTTGTTTTATGGGGAAGAAATACAGATCAAATTTCTGATGCGGAAAAAAACCGTGAAAATAAGGTTGCTTTGCCTGGGTTCAAATTGCCTGAATTATTAAGATTATCTTCTGACTTTTCTGAAGCGATTGAGCATGTCCGTGAAAAAAATTCAGTTTTACTGATTGCTACTTCAGTTGCTGGATTACGGCAGGTCTCAGAAAAATTGAAATCCTTGCCTATTCCCAATTTGATTTGGTTGTGTAAAGGATTTGAAGAGCACACAGGATTACTGCCACATCAGATTATTGAAGAAATATTGCCGGAAGAAATTTCGAGAGGAGTTTTATCCGGTCCTTCTTTTGCGCAAGAAGTTGCTTTAGGACTTCCTTGTGCATTAACAATCGCATCAACTTCACTCGATTTGCAACATCAACTTGTAGACGCGGCTAATTTTGGGAATATGCGTATCTACACAAGTAATGATGTAACTGGTGTAGAAGTTGGTGGTGCCGTTAAAAATATTTTGGCAATTGCAACAGGATTATCAGATGGCATGGGATTGGGGATGAATGCCCGAGCTGCTTTGATGACGAGAGGACTTGCTGAAATTACACGATTGGGTATGGCACTTGGAGGACGTCCAGAAACTTTTATGGGACTAACAGGAATGGGAGATCTCATTTTAACTTGTACAGGTGATTTATCACGTAATCGCCGAGTAGGGTTAGCCTTGGCAGAAGGAAAAGCTTTGGATGTTATTGTCAAAGAATTAGGTCATGTCGCCGAAGGTGTTCGTTGTGCTCAGGCAGTCAGACTGTTAGCCCAAAAATATCAAGTAGAAATGCCCGTTACCCATGCTGTAGCGGGCGTTCTTTTTGATGGTATTTCTCCTAAAGAGGCTGTTTCAGGTTTACTTTCTCGTCATGTGCGAGATGAATCTGATCATGTTTATCAAAAATAAGGGTTATGTTTTTTGTTGAAAAATGAAATTCCATAGGTTTTTAACGCAGGAAATTTCATTGTGAACACTTTCAAATTCAACACGAGAAACATCTGCGCCTTGCATTCTGATTTGATGCTGTTGTTTTCTGAAATTTCGATAAATGCTGGCAAGCACTTGTCCTTCGTTTTCAGGAATAAGTCCTAGTTTTTCGCATAGGATCAACAAGGCGATATTGCCAATATTTCCAGTTAATTCTGGATAAATAGAGGCATATTTCAAAACGAGATATTGAACCATAAATTCAATATCTATCATGCCTCCTGTATCGTGCTTAAGATCAAAATGCTCTGATCGATTCGGATGCGCATCATGAATTTTTCTTCGAATCTCAATGACATCATGTTGTAAAGATTCTTTCTGACGTGTTTGTCTCAGTATCTCATTTCTGATGTTTTCAAATTTATTGCCAATTTCTTTGTCTCCAGCACAAAATCTGGCACGAGTTAATGCTTGATGTTCCCATGTCCAAGCAGATTCTTTTTGATATTTTTCAAAGGAAGTGATGCTAGATACGATTAATCCGCTAGCACCATCCGGTCTTAGTGCAATATCTACATCAAAAAGTCGACCGGATGAGGTTGGGGTCGTCATCCACGTAATAAACCGTTGTACCAGACGTGAATATAACAAAGGGGCGTCAGGATGATCGTCATCATATAGAAAAATTAAATCCAAGTCGGACGCGTATCCAAGTTCTTTTCCTCCTAATTTCCCATATGCAATGACGGCAAATCGAGGTACATCTATATGTCGATTCGGGATGGCAAGCCACGCCTCATGTACAGTTGCTTCAATAATAATGTCAGCTAGTTCAGAAAGATAATCTGCGAGATGTTCAACAGTTAATGCACCTTCTAAATCTTGCGCCAATAATCTGAAAAGTTGAGCATGGTGCATATCTCGTAATAGGTTCATTTGGCTTTCCGTATCACCACGATAGGAAGATAACTGTTGGTTTAATTCCGTTGTAAAAGTCCTCCAGTCTGGTGGTGAAAGCAAAGTTCGGTCATCCAATAGTTCATCAAGCAAAATCGGGTGTCGCGTGAGATATTGGGAAGCCCAATCACTGGAATCCATCATGCGAACAAGCCGTTTAAGGGTAGTAGGATATTCTGTTAAGAGCGACAGGTAGGCAGAACGTTTAGCAATGGATTCAAAAAAGTTAAGGAGTCTTGTTAGCGATAAAATAGGATTTTTCGATAAAAGAGCTATTTTAGGAATCAGTAAATTAATGAGAGACGTTAGTCGACCTTGATTAACTTCTGATAATGATTGAATTCGATTTGATTTCCAAAAAGTTAAAATTTGTTGTGCTGCAGCAGCACTTTCAGCAAACCCCAATAAAGTTAGTTTATTTTCAATAAGAGATAACTGTTCTTTTTCTTCATGAATAATCAGTGTGGGTTGATGTAATACAGTTGTATGACTTTCATTATCTTTTGAAGATTTATCACTGAAAATAGCATCAAATTGTGTTGCAACAAATGTACGATGTCGTTGCAATTCATTTAACAGATCATCCAAGTTTGTATATCCCATCATTTTGGCAATGAGATTTTTATCTTCTACATTAACTGGAAGAACATGAGTTTGGGCATCATCAAGATATTGCAAACGATGTTCCAGGTTACGTAAAAAAGTGTATGAATCGAGAAGTTGATCTGCAATGACAGATTCGATTTGGCGTTTACTGGCAAGAATACGTAATGTTTCACGCGTAGAGCGGTTTCTAAAAGCAATATCCCGTCCTCCGCGAATTAGTTGAAACATTTGCGTTAAAAATTCAATTTCCCGAATACCACCACGTCCTAGTTTTACATTGTCATTACGTTCAGGATACATTTTTTCCTGACGCAAAACTTCCGCACGAATTTGTTGATGCATGTTACGAATAGCATCAATGACACCATAATCTAAATATCGCCTATAAATAAAAGGAAGAACAATGTTTTCTAATGTCTCTATATCTTTTTTCTGACCTGTAATCGCTCTGGCTTTAATCCAGGCGTAGCGCTCCCATTCTCTTCCCTGAACAATTAAATATTGTTCAATTGCATTAAAACTACTAACAAGTGGTCCAGAATTGCCATTGGGACGTAAAGCCATATCAACGCGAAAAACAAATCCGTCCTCACTGATTTCAGAAAGAGCATTGATTAAACGTTTTCCAAGACGAGTGAAAAATTCCTGATTAGATAGGCTTCGTTGAGTCGATGTTGAAACTTGTGTTTCTCCATTTTCTGGATAGACAAAAATAAGGTCAATGTCAGAAGAAACATTGAGTTCTTTGCCGCCTAATTTTCCCATGGCGATAACGATGAGTTCTTGTTTTTCTCCAGAATGGGATCCAATTGGCTCTCCATGAGTTGCAATCAAATCTGCTGTTAATGCTTTAAGCAAAGTTTGTACAGCAAATTCTGCAAATACGGTCATCGTATCAAGCACTTCAGCCAGATCTGCTTTTCCTGAAAGATCACGATGGATTAAACTTGCTACGATCAAATTTCTTAATCTCCTCATTGAACGAGGTAAAGAAAAACCTAAGGCCATTTCTTTTTGTAACAGAGCTGAAAAATCCAGCGTAGAAAGGTTATCCTGTACAAGAGATTCAACTTGTATTTTTCTTGTCGGATAGTCAGCATTGAGCCAATGCAGGTAAAATCTTGAAGCTGTTTCTGCAGATATAAGAGAAGATGTCATATATTTGAGATAAAGAAATAAAGATTTTAATAAAAGCGACGAAAATATTGTTATTTACAGTATGTAAGAAAAATAACAAATTGAATTTTTATTTTACGCTTAACTACAGGTTTTTTATTCATGCAACCAGAATTACCTCAATCACAGAATTTTCTGAATACCCGGCAACGGGTACAGAAAAAGTGGCAGGAAATGAGGGCAAATCCAAATTCAGGCTTGATGCGGATATTTCGTGTTGCGCTTAAAACCTTGTTGATTGCGTATTTTATTTTTTGCGCATTCTTTCTCAGCATGCGCTACATTGTATTACCCCAAGTAGGACAATATAAGCCTAACATCGAAAAGATGTTGGGAGAAAAGTTGGGGCATCCCGTTACCATTTCGAAAATTGATGCTTCTTGGTATGGTTTTTACCCGTTTTTAAAACTGGATGAACTGGTTTTACATACACCGGAGGGAAATCCCGTTTTACGATTACCAGAAGTCACAATGGCTGTTTCTTGGAAATCTTTTTTTACCTTTGATCTTCGATTATCTTTTTTAAGTATTAGTCATCCAGAATTAGAGATTCGACGTGATCAAACAGGACAAATTTTTATAGCAGGCTTTCCTGTCGATACCAGTGAAAATAAAGATGAAAGTGGTCTTAATTGGGTATTGAAACAAAATACTATTACTATTCATGATGGAACAGTTCGTTGGGTAGATCATATGCGAAATGTTCCAGAATTGACTTTAAAAAAACTCAACTTTACTCTTAAAAATGATGGACGACATCACCGAATGCGCTTTTTGGCAAATTCCAATTTGACGCAATCTGGTGAAATTGATATTAGAGCGGATTTTGTTCATGCTCTTTTCCAGAAAAACTTATCAGATATTTCAAAATGGCAAGGTGAAATCTATGTTGCATTGCCAGAGACGACGTTAAGTTCTATTAAACCGTATATTGATGTGCCTTCAAGTTTGAAAAAAGGAACTGCAGCTATTAATGCTTGGGCAACATTTCATGAGGCAAAAATAGCGGATTTGACGGCAGATATAAGACTAAACGACGGCATTTTTCAATTTGAACCCGATTTACCGGTTTTAAATTTGCGAGAACTGACAGGAAGAATTTCTATTAAAGAACTTTTAGAGACAAATTCTTTTAATAACAGCCTTAGTTTATTTGAAAAACCTCATTCAATAACGTTAACGGGCCTTTCTTTCGAAACCGTTAATGGTCTGCAAATGCAAGGAGTGGATTTTTCTGAACAATATCAACCCGCTACAGAAAATAATCCTGAGCAGACAGAAATAACAACTCGTGGTTTGGATTTAACCTCATTTGCTCAATTAATCAAATATTTGCCATTATCAACAGAGCAGCAAAAAATATTAAAAAAACTTTCTCCTTCTGGGACTTTGAATCAGCTTTCAGTACGTTGGGATGGAAAATATTCTGATTTAAATTCCTATAGCATCAATGGAGAGTTTTCAAATTTATCGGTAAATGCACTTTCATTGCATGATATCGATCCAGAAAAAAATACATCTGATGCATTTGAAATTCCAGGATTTAAAAATTTGACAGGCAATATTTCAGTAAATGAAAGAGAAGGTGTACTTAAATTAAATTCAAAAGATGCTGTTATAAATATGGCTTCTTATTTTCCTCGGGCAAATTGGAATTTTAATGACCTGAATTTGGATTTGAATTGGTCTATATCTCCTCAAGATCAATTAACTCTTGCAGTAGATAAAATGGATTTTTTATTGGATGGTGCTGCAGGTTCCCTTGTTGGGAAATACACCCAATTTTTAAATAAAGACGATCCAAATGATTTAGGGATAATTGACTTAACAGCTCAAGTTAATAGTTTTGATATTGTTAAGGTAAGAGATTATGTGCCGCTTCAAACAGAAGAAAGTTTACGCGAATGGTTAACGAAAGCATTTGAGGGAGGAACGGCGAATAATATTTCAGTTCATTTGAAAGGAGCTTTATCAAATTTTCCATTTGTTAACCAGACACAAACAACAACTGACGAAGAATTTAGCGTTCGTGTGGACATTAGTGATGGACGCCTTAATTATGCGCCAACCATATTTACAAAAACGAACGAATTAGCTTGGAAACCGATAGAAAAAATCAATGGCTTTATGACAATGAAAGGGCCAGAAATTGCTATTCATGCAGATAAAGCAGAATTAAATCAGGTCACTTTATCTGATGTTGATGTGGTTATTCCAGATGTCTTATCCGATAACGTATTCATTAATATTTCTGGTAAAGCAAATGGGGAATTACAGAATTTTGTAAACTTTACGAATGCATCACCCATTAATGATGTTATTGGAGGATTAACAGAAGAAGCGAAAACAAAAGGATTAGCGGATTTGGTTTTGAAAATGCAACTTCCTCTTTCGGATATGATCAATTCCAAAGTACAGGGAACGCTTCAATTTGCTGATAATGACATCTACTTATTCCCAGATCTTCCGGTTTTGACGACAACACAAGGGAAAGTTCATTTTTCAGACAAAGGGTTTGATTTAGAAAACGTGAAAGCCCAATTTTTGGGCGGAAATGTCCAAGTATCTGGTGGAACGAAAAATGGTGACTCCATCGTTAACGCAATTGGCAATATAACAGCAGAAGGGCTGCAAAAAAATTATACGGGAAGCTTAGGTAAACTGATGAAGAAATTATCAGGAGGGTTATCGTACACCTTGTCTATTACGCATAAGGCTAGCTCTCGAACGGGATATCCAGATGTCATTTGGGAATCCGATATGAAAGGATTGGCTATTAATGTTCCAGCACCATTAGGCAAATCTTCTACAGAGGCACGGAAATTGCAAGTTATTGCAAATGGAATAGAGTCATCAGGAAAAAACAAACGGGATTCGTTAAAAATTTCATATGGAAAAACGGGTTACGCTTTTTATGAGCGCCAGAAAGTAGATCGTTCATGGCAATTGGTTAGAGGTGGTATTGGGATTAATATGAAACCGCTACTTCGCCCAGGAGTTGCGTTATATCTCAAAATGCCAGAACTGGATGTCAATACTTGGATAGATATAGCCAATGAAATATTAACCGATGATCAAAAAGGCTCTAATCATTCCAAACCAAGTAATGGCGCAGAAAAATATGTTGATCCTCAGCAGTTTTTTGTCCAGTCGGATAAATTGACCGCAATGGATCAGGTGTTAACGGATGTCATTATTTCAGGTAAACAAAAAACGAATAGTTGGCAAGCGTATATTAATTCCAATGAGTTAAGAGGGAATTTGACGTGGGAAGAGCCTGTTAAAAAAGAAGAGACAGGTAAATTAATAGGTCATTTTTCTAAATTACGGATACCTAGACCAAAGCCAGAAGAAATAGAAGATATTATTAAACGTGATCGTGTACGAAATATACCGGCCATTGATGTGATTGTGGATAATTTGACCTTATTTGATATCAAATTAGGTCATGTGGAATTGGTTGCTAATAATATACGGACCGATACAGGAAGAGAATGGCGTATCAATCGTTTGAATGTCATCAACCCAGATGCTAAATTATATTCAACAGGAAATTGGAATATTGATAAGACAGGCATAAAAAAAACCAGTTTGAATTACAAACTTGAAATTGCAAATGCAGGTAAACTTTTGGAACGCCTTGGTTATCACAAAATTCTAAGTGGTGGAAAAGGGAAAATGTCCGGCAATATTAATTGGCTTGGATTACCTTATTCACTTGATATTCCTAGTTTGTCAGGTCAAATTGAATTGGATATTGGTAAAGGTCAATTCCTTAAGGTTGATCCGGGTATGGCCAAGCTTTTAGGTGTTTTTAGTTTACAGTCTTTACCGAGAAGATTAACGTTAGATTTTAGGGATATTTTTTCGGCAGGTTTTGCTTTTGATGAGGTCATAGCTCGCGTAACAATTAACAATGGGGTCGCGAAAACTGAAAATATGACAATGAAAGGCGTACCGGCGACAGTTTTAATGAATGGTAGTGTTGATATTGCTAATGAAACACAGGATTTACATGTGGCAATTTTACCGGATATTAATGCGGGAGCTGCCTCTCTTGTTTATAGTTTGATTAATCCGGCTATTGGTGTGGGAACATTTTTAGCCCAATTGTTCTTAAAAGAACCGTTATCGAAAACATTTACCTATGAATATCAGATAACGGGTTCGTGGACAGATCCGAATGTTAAAAAAATTGAAAATAAAAAGAATCAAGATAAAAATTCGAAAAATCCAGTAACGTCAACAAACGAGGAAGAAGCATGACAAAAGTAGCTGCAATACAGATGGTTTCTGCACAAGGCATAGAAGAAAATATTACTACGGCTCGTCGACTGATTACTGAAGCAGCCCAAAAAGGTGCTGAGTTAGTTGTTTTGCCAGAATATTGGCCAAGTATTGGTCGTACTGACAAAGAAAAATTAAAACAAGCAGAAAAGCCAGGTTCAGGTCCTATTCAAGATTTTATGTCTTCAATTGCAAAAGAGCAGAAAATCTGGCTGATTGGTGGAACATTGTCACTTGTTGCTCCAGAAGAAAATAAAGTTTTGAATACAACTTTAGTTTATAACCCGGAAGGTGAGCAAATTTCTCGTTATGACAAAATCCATCTTTTTAGTTTTGCATCTGGAAAAGAAGCATATGATGAATCAACCTATATTTCTGCCGGTAATGAGGTTGTTTCATTTGAAGCGCCTTTTGGACGGGTTGGTTTAACAGTTTGTTATGACCTACGTTTTCCTGAACTCTTTAGAGCATTTGGCGAATGCGCCTTGATTGTCGTGCCGGCCGCATTTACTTACACAACCGGTAAGGTTCACTGGGAGATTTTGTTAAGAGCACGTGCAATTGAAAATCAATGTTACGTATTGGCTGCTGCCCAAGGAGGGCGTCACGAAACAGGTCGTAGAACTTGGGGACAAACACTTTTAATTGATCCATGGGGAGAAATTAAAGCACAGTTAATGGAAGGTGAGGGTGTCGTATTGGGAGAAATTGAGCAGGATGTGTTAAGTCAGATTCGCGAAAAATTACCGGCACTGAAACATAAACGACTGTAATACATAACGAATAAGAATCGGATTTAAATTTTTAATAGAGTTAATTTCTGGATAATATTTCATGCAAACACAAAATAGGGAAGAACAGCATCTTGCTGTCGCTCGTAATATTCTTCTAACACCTAATGGGCTTGATGATGCTAAATTAATTCAAGCTTTAGGAACGGTTTTTACTCATCAGGTAGATTATGCCGATTTATATTTTCAGTTCACAAAAAGTGAAAGCTGGAGCTTGGATGAGGGAATCGTAAAAACAGGAAGTTTTTCGATTGATCAAGGTGTTGGTATAAGAGCGATATCTGGAGATAAAACGGCTTTTTCCTATTCCGATGAAATTTCTTTACCGGCATTAATTTCGGCAACAGAAACAACTCGTACAATTGCCAGACAAGGTGCAGGAAGTGTCAAAGTGGCAACGACTTTCCAACCTGTCAAAGGACATGATCTCTATTTAAAATCGGATCCATTATTATCAATTACGGCAGAGCAAAAAGTTTCTATCCTGAATCAAATAGATCGCTTAGCTAAAGCGGCTGATCCTCGTATTATTCAAGTAATGGCAGCTCTTGCGGGAGAATATGATGTTGTCCTTGTTGCGCGAAGTGACGGAACTTTGGCGGCTGATATTCGTCCATTGGTTCGTCTTTCCGTAACGGTTATTGCAGAGCAAGATGGTCGTCGCGAAATTGGAACAAGTGGTGGTGGAGGTCGTTACGATTATGGATATTTTTCTCCATCAGTGATTCAACGTTATGTAAATGATGCGGTTCATGGTGCGTTGGTCAATCTTGATGCACGTCCAGCACCGGCTGGTACGATGACAGTTGTGGTTGGCTCAGGTTGGCCAGGAGTGTTGTTGCATGAAGCGGTTGGACATGGATTAGAGGGAGATTTCAATCGAAAAGGGTCTAGTACCTTTTCTGGTATTTTAGGAGAGCAAGTTGCTGCAAAAGGTATCACCGTAGTCGATGATGGCACAATTGCAAATAGACGAGGTTCATTAAATATCGATGATGAGGGAACGCCAACACAAAATACCGTATTAATAGAAGATGGAATATTAAAAGGTTATCTCCAAGATACAATGAATGCTCGTTTAATGAACATGAAAACGACAGGAAATGCGAGAAGAGAATCATATGCACATCTTCCAATGCCAAGAATGACCAATACACTGATGCTTGGAGGGCATCATGATCCTGCTGAAATTATTGAATCAGTCAAATACGGTATTTACGCAGCCAATTTTGGAGGAGGCCAAGTTGATATTACAAATGGAAAATTTGTGTTTTCAGCTAGTGAAGCCTATTTGATTGAAAATGGAAAAATCAGTCATCCAGTAAAAGGAGCTATGTTAATTGGGAATGGACCGGATATTTTGCGCAGAGTTTCCATGATTGGAAATGATATGTCTTTAGATCCAGGAGTGGGTGTATGTGGCAAGGAAGGACAAAGTGTTCCGGTTGGAGTGGGACAGCCAACGTTGCGAATAGAAGACGTTACAGTAGGTGGAACGAATTAAAAAAATATCTTTTAACAAATTTTTTTAAAATGAGTTATACTGCTTGTAACAAATTAATTTTTTTATTTTAAAAATGTTGAAAACAGTTCGCTTCTTCTTTTTTTACTTTAGCTATTCCGGCCCATTGGCGGTGGAAGAGCGGGTTTCAACCAGATAGAAACAAACCGATTTTCAACAGACCGCCAGAAATGGCGGTTTTTTTATTTATTGACAATAGATACAGGAAAAATTATGCAGCACGTTACTGATGATGTGAGAATTCTCGCTATGAAGGAATTAACTCCCCCTTCTCATTTGATTAGAGAATTCCCTTGTACTGATAAAGTTGCTTCAACTGTAGCTAATAGCCGAAAAACACTTCATCGCATTTTGCATAAAGAAGATGATCGTTTGGCGGTTGTAGTTGGGCCTTGTTCTATTCATGATCCTAAAGCTGCTCTTGAATACGCATATCGTCTTAATGAGCTTCGAGAAAAGCTAGGAAAAGAATTAGAAATCGTGATGCGAGTTTATTTTGAGAAACCACGTACGACGGTTGGTTGGAAAGGCATGATTAATGACCCTCATATGGATAATAGCTTTCAAATTAATGAGGGTTTGCATATCGCAAGGGAATTGTTACTCAATATCAATGAATTGGGAATGCCTGCCGCGACTGAATTCTTGGATATGATTAGTCCACAATATGTTGCTGACATGATCAGTTGGGGTGCAATTGGTGCAAGAACGACTGAATCGCAAGTGCACAGAGAGTTATCTTCTGGACTTTCTTGTCCTGTTGGATTCAAAAATGGAACGGACGGTAATGTCAAAATTGCTATTGATGCAATTAAAGCAGCATCGCATCCTCATCATTTCTTATCTGTTACCAAAGGTGGTCATACTGCTATTTTTGCAACGCAAGGTAATAATGATTGTCATGTGATTTTGAGAGGTGGAAGAAAACCAAATTATGATAAACGCAGTATTGACGCTGCGTGTAAAGAGGTTTCTTTAGCAGGGTTGCCACCACGAGTCATGATTGATGTTTCTCATGGTAACAGTTCTAAGAAAGCAGAAAATCAGATTCCTGTTTGCGCTACGGTTGGTAGAAATATTGCAGCTGGTGACAGAAGAATTATTGGGGTAATGCTAGAGTCCAATTTGGTTGGTGGCAGACAAGATATCATACCAGGGCAACCTTTGACTTATGGGCAATCTGTAACTGATGCTTGTATTGGTTGGGATGAGACAGTATCTGTTTTAAAGAAACTAGCAAATTCCGTAAAAAGACGGCAAGATAAAAAAATTGAAATTGTTGAATAAAAAACCACAGAATAGGTTTTAACCTATTCTGTAGGTGGCTTCGATTTTATCTAAGATGGCCTTGATCGCAAGATCAAGGTCTTTCCCTTTACGGTAGTCAGCAGAAGTAAACAGTGTTGCACGTCCTTCATTGACAAGCTGTTCGGCATGTTCTTTTGAGCCTGTTTTTTGGGGATTATAAACAGCGATTGAATGCCCCCCTTGCTCTTTTGTTAGTCTCATGCAAGGGATATCCGTTTCGCCGTCTCCAATAAATATGATGTTTTCAAAAGGAATAGGGCGCTCATTTGTTGGAACAAATTTGTTAATGACGGAATTATCATGAACGTCTAGACTGCCTTTATTGATACGAAACAAATATTGTGTTTTGGTAGTGTAATTAACAGCTAATGCTGGCCAGCATGCAATGCCATTATGATCAAACATAAAAGCAGAAGCATAAACTTTTGTAAATTCTGGGTAAATTCGAGTTGCCTCAATCATTTCTCTGATACCAGAAGAAATAATGAAATGGTTCAATTTGATGTTTTTGCTTTTGGCATATTCATTGATACGATCAAACCATTTTAAAACACCAGGAAAGAATTGGATTTGTTTCCCATATTCATAAAAATCAGATTTTCTAACAGAGATTTCTTTTCTGCTTGCTTCTCTGATCATGAGCCACATATAAGCCAAAATCGTATCCATTTGGTTTGCTTTGGCTAATGCACCCGCTTTTTCCCAGAAAGATTTAGGGTCGATATTGAGTTTTGGAATGAAATCGTATTCCTGCATATTGCCAGGAGACAATGTGCCATCAAAATCATAAGCTATAGCGACAGGAATACTATATCGGGCCATTTTGCTCAATATATAAAAAGTTTGAAATGACTTTAATTACGACTACTTGAAATTATTAATCTCTGAAATTATTAAACTCTAATGGCAAGTCGGTAATTTCTTTTTTCAGTAATGCAATGGTTGATTGGAGATCATCTCTTTTTGCGCCATTAACACGGACAGAATCACCTTGAATACTCGCTTGTACCTTGAGCTTGCTATCTTTAACAAGACGAACAATTTTTTTAGCAGTATCTGTTTCAATACCGTTTCGAATTTTAATAACTTGTTTGACTTTATCGCCGCTGATTTTTTCAATTTTTCCTTCGTCTAAAAAACGAACATCAACATTGCGGCGAGTCATTCTTCCTGTTATAACATCTTTTAATTGTTTTAACTGAAATTCTGAGTCAGCAAATGCAGTTAATTCTTTGTCTTTCTGTTCGACTCTGGCATCGCTGCCTTTAAAATCAAAGCGAGTGCTAATTTCTTTATTTGTTTGCTCAATGGCATTTCTAACTTCAACCATGTTAGCTTCAGATACGACGTCAAATGATGGCATTTCGCTCCTTTCGTTTTCAAGGAAGGGGATAATAAAACAAATTACTATAATATAAAACAAAATACATTTCTGCTACCCAGTTGAAACAATAGCTCCTATAATTTTCGCATTATGCAAACATCTCTTCCAATTAAAGTTGATTTTTCCTTACAGCCATACAATACGTTTGGCATTGATGCCAAAGCGAAAAATTATTTGGCAGTTGAGTCAATCGATCAATTGCAGTCTCTATATGCAGATTCTGCTTTAAGTCGTTTGCCAAGACTTGTGCTTGGTGGTGGCAGTAACATACTTTTCATCAATGATTTTTTTGGTTTAGTACTTCATGTTTGTTTGAAAGGTAAGTCTTTTTCATATGAGGATGATTCTTATGTTTATGTAACAGGGAGTGCAGGGGAAAATTGGCATGAATTTGTTTTATGGACTATTCAAAACGGATGGGGAGGTCTTGAAAATCTTTCACTGATACCAGGCACAATAGGTGCCGCACCAGTTCAAAACATTGGAGCGTATGGATCCGAAGTAAAAGACTGTTTTTATTCTCTTCGTGCATTTGATTTTCAAACTGGTGAAATCAAAACCTTTTATAAGGTCGATTGTCAATTCTCATATCGGGATAGTATTTTTAAGCAGGAAAAAACAGGGCGTTATGTCATCGTTGATGTTACTTTTGCTTTGCCAAAAGAATGGAAACCAAACCTGACTTATTCCGATGTCGCTAAAGTATTGGGAAATACAAATGAGGAAATTTCTCCTGACATGATTTGTCAGGCTATTGTTTCCATTAGAAAAAACAAGTTACCAGATCCAGCTCAAATGGGAAATGCTGGTAGCTTTTTTAAAAACCCAACGGTTTCTTTAGCAATATATGAACAGTTGGCGCGGGTATATCCCAAAATTCCTGCTTATCCTCAGCCAGATGGAAATTATCGTATTGCCGCAGGTTGGTTAATTGATCAATGTGGTTGGAAGGGTAAAGTGCATGGGAACGCGGGCGTATGTAGTACGCAAGCATTGGTGCTAGTTAATCACGGAAATGCGACAGGAAAAGAAGTTGTCCAATTATCAAACATGATACAAAAAGACGTACAAGCTCGCTTTAATCTGTTACTTGAACCAGAACCTGTTTTTGTTAGCTAGGTAAGAATAAACTTTATTCTTGTATAAAAGATCCCAATTTACCGGCAACCAAAACAGAGTTTTGGATAATGCCTTTTTCAGTAATTAGGGCTGTAATGAATTTTGCAGGTGTAATATCAAAAGCGGGATTACGAATAGAAACGCCTTTTGCTGCCCAATGATATTCCCGAAATCCTTTTACCTCATTTTCATCGCGTTCTTCAATCGGAATATCTTTTCCTGTTTGAATGGTCAGATCAATAGTTGATAAAGGACAAGCGACATAAAAAGGAATGTTATGTTGTTGTGCTAAAACTGCAACCATATAGGTTCCAATTTTATTGGCAACATCGCCATTAGCGGCAACCCGATCAGCGCCGACAACAACAGCGTCAATTTCTCCTGCTTGCATCATATATCCGACCATATTGTCAGTGATCAGTGTAACAGGAATGTTTTCTTGTACCATCTCCCAAGCAGTTAAACGAGCACCTTGTAAAAACGGACGGGTTTCGTTTGCAATTACCGATATTTTTTTCCCTTTTTTGACAGCAGAACGAAAAACACCTAATGCTGTTCCATGTCCAGCTGTAGCAAGTGCACCTGCATTGCAATGTGTCATGACTCTAGCATTATCAGGTAATAAAGAAGCCCCGTAGTCCCCCATTTTTTTGTTAATGGAAATGTCTTCTTCCATTATGGTATGTGCTTCAGATAATAATTTTTTTGAAATTTTAGTTGGAGGTAAATGAGAAAGTGAATCAAAAAGAGATCGCATTCTGTTTAATGCCCAAAAAAGGTTAACTGCAGTTGGGCGACTTTTTGCAAGCAAATCAAAACCTTCAAGCAGTTTTGATTGAAAATTTTCAGAGGACATTTTTTCCAAACGTAAAGCTTCCAATGCAACACCATATGCTGCGGCAACGCCAATAGCAGGTGCTCCGCGAATGATCATATTGCGAATGGCGTCAGCAACAGAAGATGCAGAATCAGCACGAACATATTCCAATGCCATCGGCAAAATTCGCTGATCAATCATTTCGATAGCATTATTTTTCCAGCGAAGGGTTTCGACAACATTGTTCGTACTCATATTTATTATTCCCCTTCAAATTCGCATAATGTAAAAACAGAGCGACCTTGTTTTTTGAGTTCTTTACTGCCACCTAAATCTGGAAGGTCAACTACAAAAGCAGTTTCTAAAATAATGCCGCCTGTTCTTTCAATTAAATTAATTGCAGCTTTGATTGTCCCTCCTGTTGCGAGTAAATCGTCAATTAAAAGGATTTTTTCACCAGGCAAAATAGCATCTTCGTGCATCTCAATTCGATCAGAACCATATTCAAGCAGATAGTCTTCACATATTGTTTTTCCTGGAAGTTTGCCTTTTTTTCTGATGAGCACTAAACCACAACCGATGGCGTATGCGATGGGAGCGCCAATTAGAAATCCTCTCGCTTCAATAGCTGCAATTTTGTCAATTTTGACGTTTTTATATCGTTCTACAAATTGATCAATGGTTTTTCGCAAACCTTCTGGGTTTGCCAAAAGTGTTGTTATGTCACGAAATTGAATGCCTTTTTTAGGGTAATCAGGGATAGTTCGAATATAAGAAATAATAGACATAGTATTTGTATAAAGTGTTTAAAATTAAGGCGTTTTCCATTGCCCATAATTTTTGAATTGTTCAATGACTTCTTCCATTTGTTTTTCGGAAAGAAGAGATGGCTTTCCGATTTGAAGAACCCGCCAGTATTGTTCACATAATTTTTCTACTTCTTTTGCAATTGAAAGAGCATGTTTTAGATCTCGTCCAATTGCAATCATGCCATGATGCGATAAAAGACAGGCATTTCTATCTTTTATTGCATCAATCGCAAAATTTGATAATGCTTGAGTTCCAAAAAGTGCATAGCGTGCACATCGAATGGAATTTCCTCCTGCAACCGCAATCATGTAATGGAAAGGAGGGATGTCGCATTGCATACATGCTAAAGTTGTCGCAAAGGTGGAATGAACATGTATGACTGCATTAATATGCGGATAGTGTAAAAGCATATCACGATGAAGTTGCCATTCCGTGCTTGGTTTTAAATGACTTTTATATTCTCCAGAAAAAGCCATTTTAACGAGAGATTCATCGGATATTTGTTCGACAGGTAATCCACTTGGTGTTATTAAAAAGGAATCCTGATCCAAACGAACACTGACATTCCCAGTCGTACCATGATTTAATCCACAATCAATTAATTTTTGATTTGTTAGACGTAAGTCTTTTCTCAGAATGCTTTCTTGAGTGATAGAGGTGGGGTTATTCATTTTTTAATACTCTTTTTGCAACGGCATCTAAACGTGCTAGTAATTCAGGATCTCGTGCATTAGGTGCAGTAATGATAGCGTGCTCAAGAGAAAATTGACATGAGCATGAATGAATGGATTCATCCCTACTTAATACAGGAATAACATGTTGCAGCAATAATTTGGCTTTTTCTGCATTTTGTTGAAGGATTTGAATAATCTGATTAACAGAAACATTGTCGTGTTCAGGATGCCAACAATCATAATCAGTAACCATTGCAATGCTCGTATAACAAATTTCAGCTTCTCTAGCGAGTTTGGCTTCTGGCATATTGGTCATTCCTATTACATCACAGTTCCAGCTACGGTAAAGTTCTGATTCTGCCAATGTTGAAAATTGTGGCCCTTCCATGGCGAGATATGTCCCACCTAAAATGGTTTGGATTCCAAATTGCTTTCCTGTTTGATGAATTAACTGATTCATTCGATTACAAGTGGGGTGCGCCATAGAAATATGTGCAACACAGCCTACATCAAAAAAGGAACTTTCTCGTTTATATGTTCTATCAATATATTGATCAACTAATACAAATGATCCTGGACTTAAATTTTCCTTCAGAGAGCCTACAGCACTAACAGAGATAATTTGGGATACACCAACACGTTTTAGAACATCAATGTTTGCCCGATAATTAATTTGAGATGGCGAAAAACGATGTCCTCTACCATGGCGAGGTAAAAAAACGATATCGTAATTATCAAGTTTCCCAAAAAGTAATTGATCTGATGGTTCACCAAATGAAGAAGAAACTTTCTCCCATCGTACATCGGATATACCTTGTATATCGTAAAGTCCGCTACCGCCAATAATACCTATTTTGCTCATGGGTCATCCTACTGTAATTGAGAGAATATTTATTGTATATAAGATTTGGGGACTATCAAAAAAAATGGCACCGATAAATTTCGGTGCCATTTATTAGGGAAAAGATTATTTTTTACGTTTTTCTCGTAAGCTTGCAGCTATGCGCATTCTTAATGCGTTCAGTTTAATGAAACCGCCAGCATCTTTTTGGTCATAAGCACCTGCATCATCTTCAAATGTTGCAATGGTTGAATCAAATAAAGAATCATCTGATTCACGTCCGGTTACAATGACATTACCCTTGTACAGTTTCAAATTAACAGTTCCGTTAACATGTTCTTGGGTATGGTCTATTAATGTTTGAAGCGCAATTCTTTCTGGTGACCACCAATAGCCGTTATAAATGATAGAAGCATAACGTGGCATTAAATCATCTTTGAGATGGGCAACTTCTCTATCTAAAGTGATTGATTCAATTGCACGGTGAGCTGGTAATAAAATTGTTCCTCCTGGCGTTTCATAACATCCACGTGATTTCATACCAACATAGCGATTTTCAACTAAATCAAGTCGACCAATGCCATGTTTCCCACCCAAACGATTTAACTCAGCTAATAAAGTAGCTGGGGACATTTTTTGACCATTTAAGGAAACCGGATCACCTTTTTCGAATCCGATTTGAATATGTTCTGCTTGATCAGGAGCATTTTCTGGGCTCACTGTCCATCTCCACATGGATTCTTCAGGTGGGGCATTTGGATCTTCTAAATGACGACCTTCATAGCTGATATGTAACAGGTTAGCATCCATAGAGTAAGGAGCACCACCTTGTCTATGTTTCATTTCAATTTCAATTCCGGCGTCTTCTGCGTATTTGAGTAATTTTTCTCTGGAAAGAAGATCCCATTCTCTCCAAGGAGCAATGACTTTGACGTTCGGCATTAATGCATAAGCCCCCAACTCGAAACGTACTTGATCGTTTCCTTTACCAGTTGCGCCATGAGCAATAGCATCTGCACCTGTTTGACGAGCGATTTCAATCAGTCGTTTTGCAATTAGAGGTCGTGCAATACTTGTTCCAAGGAGATATTCTCCTTCGTAAGTTGTGTTAGCACGAAACATTGGGAAAACGAAGTCTCGAACAAATTCTTCCCGCAAATCATCAATGAAGATGTTTTCTGGTTTGATGCCAAACTTTAATGCTTTTTGTCGGGCAGGATCTAATTCCTCTCCTTGTCCTAAATCTGCAGTGAAAGTAATGACTTCACACTGGTAAGTATCTTGGAGCCATTTCAAGATAACGGAAGTATCTAATCCACCTGAATATGCCAAGACAACTTTTTTTACCGTATTCATTTTTTTCTTTCTCAAATTTTATTTAGAGGTTTTTTACCGTGATAAAAGCAATATCACGACTATTTGTTAGCATTTTATACTTATTGGGTATGGACTGGATTATTCGTCTTTAACATGTCCTAAAACGAGATACTCCAAAAGCGCTTTTTGTACATGTAGTCTATTTTCCGCTTCATCCCAAACAACAGATTGTGGTCCATCTATTACTTCGGAAGTGACTTCTTCTCCGCGATGAGCAGGCAGACAGTGCATAAAAAGGGCATCCGGTGAAGCAAGTGCCATTTTTTCCGAATCAACACACCAACCGTCAAATGCTTTTAGTCGAGCTGCATTTTCTTCTTCAAATCCCATACTGGTCCAAACATCAGTTGTAACCAGATGTGCTCCTTCACATGCTTTTGCTGGATCATCAAACAATGTGAAATGACTATGATCAGGCGAAACCAAATCATAATTAAGATCGTAGTCTTTTGGTGTAGAGACGTTGACGTGAAATCCGAAAACCTCAGCGGCTTGCAACCATGAATACAACATATTGTTTGCATCCCCTACCCAAGTCACTGTTTTGCCACGAATGGATCCACGATGCTCAATAAATGTGAAAACATCTGCTAAAACTTGGCAAGGATGGTGCTCATTAGTCAAACCGTTGATAACTGGCACGCGAGAGTAAGCGGCAAAACGCTCAATAATTTCATGACCAAAGGTACGTACCATGATGACGTCGCACATTCTGGACATAACTTGTGCGGCATCTTCAATCGGTTCTCCTCTACCAAGCTGACTATCACGTGTGTTTAGATAAATCGCTGTTCCACCAAGTTGCGCCATTCCTCCTTCGAAAGAAAGACGAGTTCTAGTGGAGCTTTTTTCAAATACCATGACTAATGTACGATCAAGCAAGGGATGGTAAGTTTCATAATTTTTAAACTTACGCTTGATAATTTCCGCACGTTTTATTAGGTATTCATATTCTGCTAATGAAAAATCAGAAAACTGCAAATAATGTTTGATTGTCATAGAAGACATATTGGGCCAAAAGTTGACCTCGAAAATGGTTAAATTGTTGATTATATTTGATTTGTCTATGTTATGCCAATTTGAAGCAAAAAAATAATTTTTTACATCATATTAGAAGATGCAATTAATAGGTTTTTTGAGAAGATTCATGAAGTAATTGTGCATAAAGCTGATGACGCAAGGGTGAAATGGTCCCTTTTTCTACAGCTAGTAAAATAGCGCAATCTGGTTCGGTTAGATGTTTGCAGTTATGAAAGCGACATTGACCAAAGTGGGGGTGAAATTCTAAAAACGATTTTTCTAAAGCGTCTTTTTTAAGATGGAATAAACCGAATTCCTGAAAGCCGGGTGAATCTATGAGAGCCGTATCCTCGTTCATTTGATAAAGTCGTGTAAATGTTGTGGTATGTCTTCCGGAATTCAAGGCAGTTGAGATTTCTTGTGTAGCAATATCAACTTCAGGAATAAGTGTGTTGATAATGGATGATTTTCCCATGCCAGACTGACCAATTAATAAAGTGGTTTTGTTTTTAACGAGTGGGCTTAATGTTTCATAGGTTTTTTCTGGTTCTGCTGTCGCTGACACTTCATACAATGGGTAGCTTAAAGAAGTATAAAGTTCAAGTCTCTCTCGTGCTTTCGGGAGGGATTCTTTTATGTCAATCTTATTAAGAATCAAACAAACAGGAATAGGGATGGATTCAGCAGCAACTAATGCTCTTGAGATCAAATCATCTGAAAAACTAGGCTCAGTCGCTAAAATAATGAACAGTTGAGTGACGTTTGCCGCTAATAATTTGGATTTATATTGATCAGAACGAAAAAAGAGAGATTGACGTTCTTCTATTGATTCAATAACGGCTTGCCCTTTTGCGGTAGGTGTTATTGCAACTAAATCTCCAACTGTAACCAGATTTCTTTTTCCTCTAGCAACACATTGTATGAGTTTGCCATTTTTTTCTGCTAAGTAATGTCGTCCATAAGACGCAATAATTCGTGCTTTTTTAAAAGATGTTGTCATGTTTTGTTCAGTAATTTATTTATGCGAATACTTGCAGGCGGATGGGAATCATAAAAAGCAGAATATAACGGATCTGGAGTTAATGTCGATGCGTTATCTTCATACATGCTAACTAATGCACTCACCAGATCATTTGCATTTGAGTATTGGGATGCAAAAGCGTCTGCTTCAAATTCATGTTTACGTGAATTCAAAGCCATGAGAGGTGAAAAGAAGAAAGTAAACAATGGTAATGTTAAGGAGAATAATAAAAGTGCAATGGCATCATTACTTGCTGTTAAAGACGGGGTTACTCCTAAACCAAGATAAAACCAGCTTTGTGTTTTCAAATAGCCTAAAAGAGCAAGAAATGCTAAAGAGATCAATGCCATGAAAATGATACGTTTCGTAATATGTTTCAAACGGAAGTGTCCTAATTCATGTGCTAATACGGCTTCGATTTGAGGAGGTGTCAAATTGGTAATGAGGGTGTCATAAAAAACAATTCTTCTGGAAGCGCCAAAACCTGTGAAGTAGGCATTGCCGTGAGAACTGCGTTTTGAGCCATCCATGACATAGAGTCGATTGGATTTAAAACCTGTTCTTTCAAGAAGTTGTTCGATACGTATGCGGAGAGCATCATCTTCAAGAGGTGTAAATTTATTAAAAAGAGGCGCAATAATGGTTGGATATAAAACCATCATCAGTAACTGAAAGGCGTTCCAAAGTATCCATGCATAAATCCACCACCAATTTCCGGTTTTTTCCATGATCGTGAGGACAAGCCAAATCATGGGTAATCCAATGATGGCGCTCATCAAAATACCTTTTATCAGATCCGCAAAAAAGAGACCGATAGACATTTTGTTAAATCCAAATTTTTCCTCTATTACAAATTGGCTGTAATAATCAAAAGGAAGATCTATCAATCCGGAAATTAAAGAAAATGCAATGAACAGTCCAATTTGGTATGTCATTGTTGGACCAGTTACACCTAGAATTTTTTCGGACAAATAATTCAACCCACCAAAAAGCGTAAAACCTAAAAGCACAATGGTGTCGACAAACATCATCAAAATGCCAAATTTACATTTGGCAACAGTATAATCAGCTGCTTTTTCATGTGCAGAAAGAGAAATATCTGCGGCAAATTGGGATGGGACTTTGTCCCGATGCGCTGTAACATGCCTTATTTGCCGCAAAGAAAGCATAAAACGTGCGAGCAAAGTGGCTGCCAAAAAAAATATAAAAATAAGTAAAAAAACGTATGATGTCATTTTGACCTTATGCGAAAATGAGCAATTAAGCCTAATAAGGATTAAATTATGTCACAAGCAGAAGATTTGCAATCCCCATTGAATCAGGTTTCTACTGTATCGCCTCAACGAAGTGAATTCAACTTAATTTGGGTTGATATGGAAATGACGGGTCTTGATCCAGAAAATGATGCAATTATTGAAATTGCCGTTGTAGTCACTGATCCTGAGCTCAATGTTCTCGCAGAAGGTCCAGTCCTTGCAATTCATCAATCAGATGAAGTGCTGGATAAAATGGATGCATGGAACAAAGGAACACATGGCCGTTCTGGCTTAATTGATCGTGTAAAAGCATCAACAGTAACAGAAAAAGATGCAGAAGATATTGTTATGAATTTTTTGAGACAGTATGTGCCTAAAGGAAAGTCTCCTATGTGTGGCAATACGATATGCCAAGACAGACGTTTTATGGCAAAAGGTATGCCTCGACTGGAAACTTATTTTCACTATCGAAATTTAGATGTTTCAACACTTAAAGAGCTGTGTCGTCGATGGAAACCAGAGTTGGTATCGAACTTTAAAAAACAACAAAAACATACTGCTTTAGCCGATATCTTGGAGTCGATTGAGGAACTTCGTTACTATCGCCAGCATTTTATAAGCATTTAAATATTGAAATATTGGAAATGTTGTGGAAAAAGATACGACTATTCAAGATGATTTGCGTGAATTAATTGATCATCAAACCCGTATTCGCGAAGATGAGAGAAAACGTATTGCACGAGAAATTCATGACGAATTGGGACAATATTTGCTTGCTTTACGAATAGAAGTATCGCTTCTTAAGGATGAAAGTAATAACGAGCAAGAATTAAGAGCAGAGCGCGTTGATAAGATCTTAGAGCATGTTGATTCAACAGTAAAAAGTGTTCGTAACATTATTAACAATTTAAGACCAGCTGTATTGGATCTGGGTTTGATACCGGCTCTTGAATGGAAAGCAAGGAAGTTTGAAAGTCAAAATGCAATTTGGTGCGAATTTCAGGCAACGAATGACAATATTTCGCTAGATGAGGCATCTTCTACGGCACTTTTTCGTATGTTGCAAGAAGCTTTGACGAATGTTGTTCGTCATGCCAAAGCAACACAGGTCAAAATAAGTGTCTCAACACAAGATGAAAAATTAATCATGCAGGTTGAAGATAATGGTGTCGGCTTTCCTAAACAGAGAAACCGTAAAAATAAAACATTTGGCTTGGCCGGTATGCGCGAGAGAATTGCGATATTAGATGGAGAATTTACGATTAAAAGTAGTGAAAACGGATCAACTTTAACGTTTTCTATTCCGTATAAAAAATCATAAATTTTTGTTTTTTAAAACAGGTTCTAATATTGCTAAAGTTCTTTCTGTTGCGCCACGTTGTTGGAAAGCAAAGGTTTGGGCTTTTTCTCCCATGCTATGCCGTTTTTCTGATTCGTTAAGTAAGATACTCGCTTTTTCTATCAGTTCAGATGCCGAATGAATGCGTTTGACAGCCTCTTCTGCAATGGCATCTTCTGTGATTGCTTCAAAGTTGAAAGTATGTGGTCCAACAATAACTGGTAATCCAAGTGAGCAGGCTTCAATTAGATTTTGTCCTCCTAAAGGTGCAAGACTTCCGCCGATAAAGGCAAGATCGGATGCCGTATAGTACATAAACATTTCACCCATAGAATCACCTAACAAAATTTGAGTGTCCGGTGGGATGGGGGAGGTCTTATCTAAATTTACAGGCAAGTCAGAACGACGAATTAAGCTGAAGTTTCTTGAAGTAATCATTTCCGCCACATCATTAAATCTTTGGGGATGACGAGGCACGATGATAACAAGCGTATTGGAAGGGGAAATTTGAGATAGTGCATCCAAAATAAGAGGTTCTTCTCCATCTCGGGTACTAGCACAAATAAAGACAGGTCGTTGTCCGATTAATGAGCGTAGTTGCTGTCCTTTTTTTATTAATTCGACAGGAGGATTAACATCAAATTTAACACTTCCAACAACTTCAACATGTTGAGAACCAAATTGTTTTAAGCGTCTTGCATCGGTTTTGGTTTGTGCCGCGACATAGGAAATACCATCTGCAGCTTCTTTTATTAATGATGGCAATCTTTGCCCTTTTTTTAAGGAGCGTTCTGACAATCTTGCATTAACTAAAGCTACGGCAACATGATGTTTTTTGCATTGTGCAATTAAGTTTGGCCAGATTTCTGTTTCCATGAGAATGCATAGATCTGGCTGAAAATGAGAGATAAGACGTCTCATCATACATGGAATATCGTAAGGCAAAAAGGCTTGCATAATGCGAGGGTTCGTGCCGAATAATTCCTTTCCGGTTTCACGACCTGTTGCTGTCATACAGGTTAAGAGTAAGTCTTTTTCAGGATAAGCAGAAAGCAAGGCTTGAATTAATGGCTCAGCAGCACGCGTTTCACCTACGGATACCGCGTGAACCCATATGCAGTTTTTTTTAATTGTGCTTGGAGGATATGACCCAAACCGTTCTGATATATGTTGACGATAGCCGGGTTCTTTTCTTCCACGTATCCATAAACGTAAAAGTGCGAATGGAAGAATTAACCACCAAATAAAAGAATACAAAATTCGCATGAAAGCGTTCTTCAATCAAGTTTTATTTCAGGCGATATTATCCATGAAATAAATAAAGTTGCGAATGAAATCATAAATCTTTTACGAATTTGAAAAGAAAAAAGTGTTCCATGTTGAGCATTGGAATTGATGTAAAATAGGTTCATATCTTCACTCAAATTCATATGATGTCAGCGTGTAATGAAATTAAGGATCGCAACATACAATATTCATAAGGGAGTTACATCAGTAGGAGGATTACCGCGCGTTTCTGATTTGAAAAGATCCATGTCTTCTTTAGCTGCGGACATTATTTTTCTTCAGGAAGTGCAAGGTCGTCATGACTGGTTGGCACTAAGTGATTCTGAGCAATGGCCAAAAGAAGCGCAATACGAATATTTGGCAGGGGATTATCATCACGTCGCATACGGAAAGAATGCGGTTTATCATCATGGACATCATGGAAATGCATTAATTAGCGCATTTCCTATTGTTTCACAGAATAATCACGATATTTCTGATCATGCATTGGAGTCGAGAGGACTTTTACATTGTGTACTTCAAACGCCACGGTCAAAAGTACATTGTTATGTTGTGCATCTCGGGCTTTTTGAAGGAAGTCGACGTCGTCAAACACAAATGTTAATTGACAGAGTTGGTGAGGCAGTTCCTAAAGATGAACCCATTATTATTGCCGGTGATTTTAATGATTGGGGAAATCATTTGTCTGATGCGATTAGAGAAGCACTTGATGTAAAAGAAGTTTTTGATGCAACGCCAGAACAGCGGGAGCTGACATCGTATTTTAGAAAACTTTCAGGAAATGCATCAAAATCAAAACCGAAACCGGCAAGAACTTTTCCTGCCGCGTTTCCTTGTTTGCCTTTGGATCGGATATATGTTCGTGGATTCAAAGTGGATGCTGCAACAGTGATGCATGGTCGTCGATGGGCAAAAGTTTCTGATCATGCTCCGATTGTGGCATCATTAACAATGGAATAACTTTTTTCGTTTTTATGATCGTTGATAAATAGCTGAGGTGCCTTATGCTACTGGTGCGTCCGGGTTCTCTCATTTCAGATAATCATTTGACGCTACTAGATAGTGGAAGAGAGTATTTTCCTGAGCTGATTTATCAGATTAACCGAGCTAAATTCGATATTTATTTCGAAACCTATATCTTTTTTCCAGATGAGGTCGGACGAGCAGTAATACGAGCACTTCAACAAGCAGCAAGACGCGGTGTCCAGGTTCATGTAATTACAGATTGGGTTGGAACAGGGATTCGTCTTTGCCGAATGCTAAAAAGAGAATTTGAAAAAGCAGGGGTTCATTTTCGTGTTTTTAATCCGTGGTTTTATCGAGGATTGTCAAGGCAACATCGAAAAATTTGTGTGATTGATCATGAACATGCTTTTGTTGGTGGCATTAATATTCTGGATGATTTTCGAACGGATTATAGTAAAAAGTCACATTCTTTAAGTGCTCCCAGATGGGATTTTGCGGTTCTCATTGAAGGACCTATTTTGAATTTGATTCAGCATGAAGTGGAATCATTTTGGGAACGCACAGGTCCTATGTCTATTCCCAATCGTTTCCGAAGTTATCGAACTTCCTTTAAACAAAAATTTGCTATGGCAAAAGTTGCTTTGGCAGGTTTTGTTGTCAGAGACAATTTTCGTAATCGCCAAACCATTAAAAAAGCGTATTTGAGGGCAATGGGAAGAGCTCGCAATGAAATAGTTTTAGCAACACCTTACTTTTCACCAGGAAAAAAGTTTCGTTCAGCATTGATTTCGGCGGCTAAAAGAGGGGTTAAAGTATCGCTTTTAATTGGTATTGGTGAGTTTTGGTGGCAAGATGCTATTGCAAAATCCTTTTTCCCTAAATTGCTAAAACAAGGTATTCGTCTCTACGAATATCGTAAGACACAATTACATGGAAAGGTGGCTGTGGTAGACAAGTTTTGGGCAACTGTAGGTTCAAGTAATTGTGATGGGTTGAGTCTTTTTATTAATCACGAGGCAAATATTATTGTTAAAGATAATGCTTTTGCAACAACGTTGTATGAGCATATTTATTTAGGAATAGCTGATGCTCATGAAATTCATTTGGAGGATTTCAAAAAAGAACCATGGTATTGCAGAGCTTGGTATGGGATTGCACATCTAATTTATCGTTTTATTATGCGTACAATCACGTTAGGTGATTACAATTGAACCGTGATTTTTCAAGATGCGTTACAATAGAGAAGAAAGCAAGCCAGACAGTCGCTGGTTACGAATGTAACGAGAGGAAGGTCCGGACACCATAGAGCAGGGTGGCGGCTAACAGCCGTCCGTTGAAAGCCGCAAGGTATAAGGCGAGGAATAGGGCCACAGAGACGAGCGTATTAAGTTACGGTGAAACGCGGTAACCTCCACCTGGTGCAATTCCAAGTAGGCATGCATTGATGTGGCTCGCGGAGCATGCGGGTAGGAAGCTTGAGCGATAAAGTAATTTATTGCCTAGATGAATGACTGTCATAACAATGACGAAAGTTGATTGTCGTAACAGAATCCGGCCTATCGGCTTGCTTTTTTGAATTCTTAAAGCGCATTAGTTTTGAGTGGACTATTGCGCTTTTTCCATGTTGTCTGTTTAAAAGAGACTGAGCTTAATTTTTTTTGAGTTTTTTCAACTGGATTCAGTGTGACTTTCCTCAAGAAAATATCAAATTTTTATACACATGGATTTATTTCATGTGTAACTTTCAGAGTACTTTGTAAGTCAATAATTTTTATAGATTTTTGCATTAAGGAAACTTTTCAAAAACAGCCCTAACCTATTGAGTTCATTACGTATTTTTTTCTTTTTAGTAAAAAAAATGCTTGACCCCACATATAGCTTCTACTAAAGTGGAGAAATGTGGGAATTAGTGGAGTTTTGTGGGAAATAATTTGGATTTCTTGCTTAATTAATTTGTAGGGGTTTTTGTGTTTCAAGGTACGTCTTCCATCAATCTTGATGCAAAGGGGCGGATTATTATTCCGGTCCGGCATCGTGATGTGTTGTCGCTTGAACACAAAGGTTGTTTGACTTTGACAAAGCATCCCCATGGATGTTTATTACTTTTCCCTCGCTCAGTTTGGGAAGAACATCGTGAAAAAATTGCTGGATGGCCTAATTCAGCGAGACGTTATCAGCGCATATTTTTAGGAAGTGCGTTAGATGTTGAAATGGATACCGCAGGGCGGATTTTGATTTCTCCAGAACTTCGTTCTGCAGCAGGACTAACTAGGGAGGTAATGTTGCTAGGAATGGGGTCTCATTTTGAAATATGGGATGCTGGCAGGTTGGCAGAAGATGAGGCTGCTGCAATAGCGGATGAGATGCCAGATATCTTACAAAACTTTTCATTTTAATACGGTTGGGAGTAAAGGCCTTGCCGGATTTTGTACATCATTCGGTATTGTTAACTGAGGCGGTTGATGCGCTTTGTATTCAGGGTGAGCGTATTAATGGAATTTATCTTGACGGTACTTTCGGGCGAGGTGGTCATAGCAATTTGATTTTAAAAAAATTGGGCAAAAATGGCCGATTGATTGCTTTTGATAAAGATCCTCAGGCAATCGAGGTGGCTCAAAAAATTGATGACCCGCGTTTTGAAATCGTGCATGAAAGTTTTGCCGATTTGGATAGGGTGCTTGATGAGCGAGGTATTGAAAAAATAGATGGGATTGTGTTGGATTTGGGAATCTCTTCGCCACAAGTAGAGGACGCTAAACGGGGGTTTAGTTTTCGTTTAGATGGACCGCTTGATATGCGGATGGATCCAACAAGAGGTATTTCAGCAGCCCAGTGGCTGGCACAGGAAAACGAACAAAAAATTGCGGAGGTAATACGTAAGTATGGGGAAGAACGGTTTGCTCTTCAGGTTGCAAAGGCGATTGTTAATGGCCGGTCAGAGAAATCCATTACAAGCACGAAGCAGCTTGCCGACATCGTTGCAAAGGCGGTCAAAACACGTGAAAAAGGTAAGGATCCAGCAACAAGGACCTTTCAAGCTATACGGATTTATATCAACAAGGAACTTGAGGATTTGGAGGTAGGACTGGAGAAAGCTTGGAAATATCTTGCTTTAAACGGAAGAATGGCTGTGATTAGTTTTCATTCGCTTGAAGATCGTATCGTAAAACATTTTTTTGTAGATAGATCTCATATTCAACAACCGGATCGCCGATTACCGATTCGTGCGAATGATCTTCCTCGTGCTGAAATGAAATTGTTAGGTAAAACCAAGCCATCTTCAGATGAGATAAAGATTAATCCTCGTGCTCGTTCTGCCATGCTTAGAGTGGCAGAACGTGTGTCGTATTCTCAAGGTGGTGTTGTATGAGAAGTGGGTACGTGCAGATCATTTTGGTTTTTCTATTATTGATCAGCGCGCTTAAGTTGGTAGAAGCACGTAACCAATCTCGTCGTCTTTTTGTGGAATTGGAGTTTGAGTTGACCAAGGCAAGGCAATTGGAAGTGGAATGGTCTCAATTACAGTTGGATCAGTCCAGCCTTGCTAAACACGCGCGTATTGAAGTGGCAGCAAAACGCAATTTAAATATGGTGCATGTCACCCCCACTAATACACGATTTATGACGGTGACAACAAAATGAAGAACATGATGAAATTTCCTAGAAGCTCACGTGTTGCGGGTGCAAAGGGAGTTTCTTTTTCTGATACGCCGGAATTGAAAGTAAAACTTTCAAAATGGCGTTCGCATGTCGTTTTGTTTTTCCTTTTTTTCATTTTTATGGCTTTAATAGCCAGAGCATTGTGGCTTCAAGTTCTTTCAAAAGAGTTTTTGCAAAAACAAGGGGAATCCCGTTATGCAAGAACTTTAGAAATGCCGGCAACACGCGGAAAAATTACAGATCGTAATGGCATTGTATTAGCATCAAGTATTCCAGTTAGGGCAATATGGGCTATTCCTGATGATGTGTTGTCTCAACCTAAAGAAAAAATAAGTGAGTTGGCACGTTTGCTAGGGATGCCTGAGAAAAATTTATATGCACGATTGAATTCGGATCGTGCTTTTGTCTACTTGAAACGCCAAGTAGAAATGGATACGGCAAATGCTATTTTAAAACTGGGCATTAAAGGCATTCAGACGAGAAAAGAATATAAACGTTATTACCCCGAAGGGGAAATAATGTCTCATATTGTAGGGTTTACAAATATTGAGGATGTCGGTCAGGAAGGAATGGAGCTGGCATCACAAAAAGTGCTTTCCGGTACAACAGGCAGTCGTCGAGTCATTAAAGATCGTCTAGGTAACATCGTAGAAGATATACGGGCAATTAAAGAACCCAGAGATGGTGCAGATCTAACTTTATCTATTGATAGCGGTATTCAATATATTGCTTATAAACAGTTAAAAGAAGCGGTTACCTTGCATAAAGCGAAAGCAGGTGCTGTGGTTGTTTTGGATATTGATACAGGTGAAGTTTTGGCAATGACCAATCTCCCTAGCTATAACCCTAACGACAGATCTCAACTCAAAGGTTTCCGTCTTCGTAATCGTGCATTAACAGATATTTATGAGCCAGGCTCTACGTTAAAACCGTTTACTGTTGCGCTGGCTTTGGAGAAAGGATACGTCACTCCACAAACTAAAATTCAAACCGCACCAGGAAAAATGGTTATTGGTGATGCCACCATTGGAGATTCACATCCACTTGGATTGCTGTCTGTATCAGAAATTATTGAAAAATCTTCTAATGTTGGAACCGCCAAAATTGCTTTGGATATGAAACCGAAAGAAATGTGGGAAATGTTTACCGCATTAGGTTTTGGACAACAACCTGAATTTGGTTTTCCAGGAACAACAGCGGGTCGTGTCAGACCTTATAAATCATGGAGACCTGTTGAGCAAGCTACCATGAGTTATGGTCATGGTATTTCTGTTTCCCTTATGCAGATGGCTCGCTCATACATGATTTTTGCTCGAAATGGGGATGTGGTTCCACTTTCCCTTGAAAAAATAAGTGAAAAGCCAGTCGGACAAATGGTCGTTTCAGAAAAAACAGCGAAGTCTGTTCGAAGTATGCTTGAATTGGCAGCCGGACCAAGAGGAACCGCTCCACGCGCCCAAGTTCCAGGTTACCGTGTCGCTGGAAAAACAGGAACGACACACAAAATCGAAAACGGAAAATATGTCAATAAATATGTTGCGTCATTTGTTGGATTAGCCCCTGTTTCCAATCCTCGTATTGTCGTTGCTGTCATGATTGATGAACCAACGAGTGGGAAACACTATGGTGGAGAAGTTGCTGCACCGGTTTTCTCAAAAATTGTGGCAAATACATTAAGAGCAATGAATGTTCCGCCTGATTCTACCGTTACTAATCTGGTTATCCCGCAAGAGGGAGTAAGGGAGAGTGTGTGATGATGCACAGGGATAAACAGATAAATAGCGTAGTTGAATGGATAAAAAATATTTGTCCAAATGCTGACTTGTTTTCTGATTCTCGTGAAATTGGGAAAACTGAAAAAGAGACTGTATTTTTCTCATACCAAAAAGAAAATGCAGAAACCTATATTACGCATGCCATTAAAAATGGAGTAAAAGCAGTTATTTATGATGAGGAAAATATTCAGTGGAAAACTGAATGGCATGTTCCATCTTTGCCGGTTTCTGGATTAAAAGCATTAGCAGGGTCTATTGCTCATTCATATTATGGAGAGCCGTCTTCTTCTATGTATGTTATTGCAGTGACGGGAACAAATGGCAAAACATCTTGTACTCAATGGATGGGGAGTGCTTTATCCCAACTTGGAAAGAAAACAGCTGTTATTGGGACGCTTGGAGTTATCCTTTTTGAAAAAGGACAATCAGGTACAGCTGAAGTAACCGGTTTTACAACGCCAGATCAAGTGCAGTTACAAAGAAAACTGGCTGAACTTGCCAAAGAAGGTGTCTCTTGTATTGCAATTGAAGCATCTTCTATCGGAATTGAGGAAGGTCGTTTAAACGGTCTGGATATTGATACCGTATTGTTTACCAATTTTACGCGTGATCATTTGGATTACCACCAAAATATGCTGGCTTATGAAAAAGCAAAACGAAAACTTTTTGACTGGCCAGGATTGAAAAATGTAGTCATGAATTTGGATGACTTAAAAGGAAAAGAGTGGTCTTTGGAAATGAAAGACAAACAATCTCTTTTAGGTTACTCCATCCAGTCAGAAGAAATTCTTGACATACCTGCATTACAGGCTTCAGAAATACAGGCTTATTTAGGGGGTACTCGCTTTTTAGTTAAAGGCTTGGGTAATCAGGCAAAAATACAAACACAACTAATTGGAAACTTTAATGTTAGTAATGTGTTAGGCGTTTTGGGGGTATTGCTTTTATCAGGGCACGACTGGAAAAAAGCTATTGCTAGTATTTCAACGTTAACGCCTCCGCCTGGTCGTATGCAGTTAGTAGGTGGTCGAAATGCACCACTTGTTGTGATTGATTACGCTCATACACCAGATGCTCTTGAAAAAGGATTGGAAACATTACGTCTTGTTGCTAATGATAGAAAAGGGGCGCTTTGGTGTGTTTTTGGTTGTGGCGGCGATCGAGATAAAGGTAAACGAAAAGAGATGGGGCAGGTAGCAGAACGTGCTGATCACATTATTGTTACTAGCGACAATCCACGTAGTGAAGATCCACACCAAATTATTGAAGATATTGTTTCTGGTATGGGAAATCAGCCTCTCATAATAGAAGATCGTGCGACTGCCATTCTTCAAGCAGTAAAACAATCATCTGCTAATGATGTGATTTTTTTAGCAGGAAAAGGGCATGAAACTTATCAGGAAATAAAAGGTGTGAAGCATCCTTTTATTGATGCGGATCATGCATCATTAGCATTGGCAACTTTTGAAATGATGCAAGAGGGAAGAACATGAAGCTGCGAATAAGTGAAATACAGTCATGGATTCCCAATAGTCAAATATATAAAGATGCTGTTTTTGAGGGAATCTCAACAGATAGTCGAAATATACAAAAAGGTAACTTATTTGTTGCTTTAAAAGGTGAAAATTTTGATGCGCATGATTTCTTAAACGATATTGTTTCAAAAGGAGCAGCAGCGGTTATTGTTGAACAACTGCCGGCTAATTTTGAATTACCTGCTTTAGTTGTAAAAGATAGTCGTTTGGCACTTGCTGAAATAGCAGCTAATTGGCGTAAACGTTTTTCTTTACCTGTTATTGGTGTGACTGGAAGTAACGGCAAAACAACAGTAAAAGAAATGATTGCATCAATTTTAAAAGGTGCTTACGGAGAAGGAAACTATCTTGCAACGAAAGGAAATTTGAATAATGAGATTGGTGTTCCACAGACACTTTTTCAGTTGGAAGCCAAGCATCAAGCAGCTGTGATTGAGCTGGGAATGAATCATCCGGGTGAAATAGTTTATTTGTCATCGATAGCAAAGCCAACAGTAGGATTAGTCAACAATGCGCAACGAGAACATCAGGAGTTTATGCTGAATGTTCAGAGCGTAGCAGAGGAAAACGGCAATGTTATCAAGACACTACCGGAAAATGGTGCGGCTGTTTTTCCTGATGGGGATGTATTTTCAGAATTATGGGAACAGTATGCAAAAGCAAATGGATCTCGAAAGATAGTCTCATTTGGTTTTGGAAAAAATGCAGTTGTAAATGGGCAATATGATAACAACACAGGACAGTTGGAATTGTTAATAGATGCTAAGCGCGCATCGATCAAACTTCCTGTTATGGGTGAACATAATGCTCGTAATGCATTAGCGGCTGCTGCATGCTGTCATGCTATTGGAATTGATCTTGAAAAGATTGTTTCAGGATTGATGGCATTTCGTGCTGTAAATGGACGATTACAGCTCAAAGTAGCTAAGAATGGGGCAAAGGTAATAGATGATACTTACAATGCCAATCCCGATTCAGTTTTGGCCGCTATTGATGTGCTTTCTCAAGAAAATTCTCCTCGTATATTGATACTAGGAGATATGGGAGAGGTGGGTAGTCAAGGATTACGTTTCCATGAGGAAGTCGGTGCATATGCCAAAAGTAAGGGAATTGATCACTTTCTTGCTTTAGGTGACTTAACAAAGTATGCAATAAAAGCTTATGGATTAAACGCATCTCATTATGAAGATGTTCAAGTACTCATACAGGATTTAAAAAAAATCATGTTGCCAACAGCAGCCGTATTAGTAAAAGGATCACGCTTCATGAGAATGGAACGAGTCGTAAATGAATTAGTTGAGAGAGGATAAAGAACGAAAATGTTGTACTGGTTGGCGCAACAATTTCAGCAGGATGTAAGCTGGTTAAGAATTTTTGGATACATCACATTTCGTGCTGTATTTGCTTCACTGACTGCATTAACAATAGGATTACTGGCAGGACCATCTGTTATTCGTCTTTTAACGCGTTTGAAAGTCGGACAAGCCGTCAGACAAGATGGTCCACAAACGCATCTTGCTAAATCAGGAACGCCGACCATGGGTGGTTTGCTGATTTTGATTGCTATAGGTATTTCGACCTTGCTTTGGTGCGATCTATCCAATCGTTTTATTTGGGTTGTATTGATTGTCACACTAGGTTATGGCGTTATTGGTTGGGTCGACGATTATCGCAAAGTTGTCCATAAAAACCCTAAAGGGATGTCTTCTAAAGAAAAATATTTCTGGCAATCATTGATAGGTATTTTTTCTGCAGTGTATTTGGCATTTTGCGTATCAGGAACAACGAATGCGGAAGTGTGGAGTCTGTTTGTTGAATGGATTCGTTCAGGATTTAATATCACTTTGCCGTCTAAGGCAGATTTGATTGTTCCTTTCTTTAAAACCATTAGTTACCCCTTAGGCGTATGGGGTTTTATTGCTTTAACCTATTTTGTCATTGTTGGCACAAGTAATGCAGTCAATTTGACAGACGGTTTGGACGGTTTGGCTATCATGCCAACAATTATGGTCGGAACAGCTTTAGGAGTGTTTGCCTATTTAACAGGTAATTTTACTTATGCGCGTTATTTGTATATCCCATTTATTCCTGGCGCTGGAGAATTACTGATTTTTTGTGGTGCCATGTCAGGAGCTGGTTTAGCGTTTCTTTGGTTTAATGCTTACCCTGCACAGATGTTTATGGGTGACGTTGGTGCTTTAGCTTTGGGAGGAGCATTAGGCACACTGGCTGTAATTGTCCGACAAGAAATAGTACTTTTTATTATGGGCGGTATTTTTGTTGCAGAAACTGTTTCCGTCATGATGCAAGTTGTTTTCTTTAAATATACGAAAAAGAAATATGGCGTAGGACGAAGAATCTTTTTAATGGCACCTTTGCATCATCATTTTGAACAGAAAGGTTGGAGAGAAACGCAAGTAGTTGTGCGGTTTTGGATTATTACGATGATGTTGGTTTTATTGGGTCTTTCGACATTGAAGTTGCGTTGATATGAATTATATTGGAAAAAAAGCACTGGTATTGGGACTTGGAGAGTCAGGTCTTGCTATGGCTCGCTGGTTGGCGCGTTGCGGTGCTTTTGTTCGTGTGGCGGATACTCGTGAGAACCCGGATAGACTTGCCATTTTGAAACAAGAAGTACCAGATGCCGAATTTAAAGGAGGGGTTTTCTCTAAAGATTTGGTTGAGGGAATGGATATTATTGCGGTTAGTCCAGGATTAAAACCTGATCAGGATTTAGTCGAAATTCATGCAGCAGCGCAAACGGCTGGTATTGCTTTGTGGAGTGAAATCGAACTTTTTGCACAGGCACTGGCTACCTTGAAAAAAGACCAGGGATATACCCCAAAAGTGATTGCCATTACTGGTACTAATGGAAAAACAACGGTAACCAGCCTAACTGGAAAGATGTGTGAAAGAGCGGGTAAAACAGTTAAAGTTGCTGGAAATATTAGTCCAGCTGTGCTTGATGTTTTACGCGAAATTATAGACACAGCAGATTTACCAGATGTTTGGGTATTGGAATTATCAAGTTTTCAGCTGTGGAGCACATATAGTTTAAATGCTGATGTTGCAACGGTTTTAAATGTGACTCAAGACCATTTGGATTGGCATAAAGATATGGAGGATTATGCCAATGCCAAACAACGAATCTTTGGTGCATCAACTATTCAATTGTTAAATAGAAATGATGAAATAGTCATGAAAATGGCTTTGCCAAATCATCAAGTTCGAACTTTTGGATTGAATGAACCAGAACATGAGAAAGATTTAGGTATTCATCATAATCGTGGAATAGATTGGCTTTGTTTCTTGCAACTTAAAGAAAATGATTTCTCAGGAAACAAAAAGAATGCTCAATTACCACTTGAAAAATTTATTCAAGAGCTGATGCCGGCGGCTGCTCTTCGTATTCAAGGAAGACATAACGCAAGTAATGCATTGGCAGCATTAGGATTATGTTTATCAATAGAACTTCCTTTAGCTGATCTATTACATGCTTTAAAAGATTATCGAGGTGAACCACATCGGGTTGAACCTGTCATGATGATTTCAGGTGTGTCGTATGTGGATGACAGTAAAGGAACAAATGTTGGAGCAACTGTTGCGGCAATAGAGGGTTTAGGTTTTGATAAGAATAAAGATAAGAAATCTTTGCTTTTAATAGCAGGAGGAGATGGGAAAGATCAAGATTTCACTCCGTTGCAAGGACCGGTTTCCAAGTATGTTCGTACGGTTTTATTAATCGGAAAAGATGCTCAAACGATTAGAGCCGCATTAGAAAAAAGTGATGTTAACTTACTGTTGTGTAACTCTTTAGAAGAAGCAGTAAGTCGTGCAGCTGACATCGCAAAAGAAGGCGATATTGTATTGCTGTCACCTGCATGTGCCAGTATGGACATGTTCAAAAATTATGCACACCGAGCAGAGGTATTCATTTCTTCTGTTAAAGAAATTGCATTATCGCGTGGCGAGGTGGCAATATGAGTAAGTTAAAAAAACTATTCGGAGGGTTTTCGAATTTTGGCTTGAGACTTGACTCGGTACCATTTGAGCAACGTTCGAAAATGATGTTGTTTGATCGCCATTTGCTTTGTGCAGCGATTGCTTTGCTTTTGATGGGACTGGTTATGGTCTATTCAGCATCAATTGCATTGCCTGACTCACCAAAATACGCAAATTATCAACCAACACATTTCTTGTTAAGACAAAGTATTTTTATTACGGCTGGTTTATGTGTCGGTTTTATAGTTTCTCGTATTCCGATGCGTATTTGGCAAAAATATGCGCCTTATTTATTTATCTTTGCCATTATCCTGCTTGTTTTAGTATTGATTCCAGGTATAGGAAGAGGTGTTAATGGAGCCCGTCGTTGGCTTTCATTTAGAGTATTTAATCTTCAACCCTCTGAAATCATGAAGCTTTGCATGGTGTTATATGCGGCTGATTATACCGTTCGCAAACAAAACGTCATGAAAAAACTGACAAAAGGTTTCCTTCCAATGGCATTTGCCTTGGGAGTAATTGGTACGCTGCTTTTGCTTGAGCCAGATTTGGGTGCTTTAGTTGTCATTGTGGCTATCGCAATGGCTATTCTTTTTCTGGGTGGTTTTAATAGCGTATGGTTCTTTGGAATTATTACAACCTTAGTTGGAATATTCAGTACGGTTATCATGTTCTCACCATGGAGGCGAGAAAGAATTTTTGCTTATTTGAATCCATGGGATGGAGCTCATGCGCTTGGTAAAGCCTATCAATTGTCTCATTCTTTGATCGCTTTTGGACGAGGGGAGTTATTAGGTGTTGGGTTAGGTAGTAGTGTTGAAAAACTCCATTATTTGCCGGAAGCACATACAGACTTTTTAATGGCTGTAGTCGGAGAAGAATTCGGGTTTGTGGGTATTGCGGTAGTAGTTTTGTTTTTCTACTGGTTGATAAAACGTGCATTCGATATCGGTAGGCAAGCTATTATGATGGAACGAATTTTTTCTGGATTGGTTGCTCAAGGTATTGCAGTCTGGTTGGGTATTCAGACCTTCATTAATATCGGTGTGAATATGGGTTTATTGCCAACAAAAGGATTAACGTTACCTTTAATGAGTTATGGTGGTTCCGGAATTATGATCAATTGTATTGCGCTTGCGATTCTTTTGCGTATTGATTACGAAAATCGCACAATCATGAGAGGAGGTAGGTCTCATGAGTAAACAAAAACGATTGATGATCATGGCAGCAGGAACGGGAGGACATATTTTCCCTGGATTAGCAATTGCCAATACGATGCGCGAAAAAGGTTGGCACGTAACTTGGCTAGGAACACATCATGGTATGGAAAATACTTTGGTTCCGGCGAGAGGAATTGAACTGGATACTATTGATTTTGCAGGGATGCGAGGTAAGGGTCTCATGCATATGGTAACAGGTGGCTTCAAACTAATGCGAAGCATGTTGTCATGCCTGAACATTATGAACCGTAGAAAACCGGATCTGGTTGTCGGTATGGGGGGATATGTAACTGTACCGGGTGGCTTTGCTTGCAAAAATAAAAATGTTCCTCTTGTTATCGTAAATGCTGATGCAGGATTATTACTTTCCAACAAAACGTTACTTCCTGTTGCAAGAAAGATTTTATTTGGATTTCCTTCTGATGCGATAAAAACGATTGAAAAAGCAGTATGTACTGGAAATCCAGTTAGACAAGAAATTACTGCTTTACCTGAGCCAAAAGAACGATATCAAGGAAGAAATGGTGTATTAAATATCCTTGTTGTAGGGGGTAGTTTAGGCGCAAAACCATTAAATGAAACTATTCCATATGCAATAGGATCCTTACCAAAAGAGTTAAGGCCAAAAATCGTCCATCAAACAGGTAAAGAACATAGCGAAAAAGTTCGGCAAGCTTATCAGTCTGAAAATGTTGAAGCAGAAGTTGTTGAATTTATTGATGATATGGCATCTCAATATACTAAGGCAGATTTGGTAATCTGTCGCGCAGGTGCTATTACTGTTTCAGAACTAACTGCGGCAGGAGTCGCTAGCATATTGGTTCCATTTGTTGCATCCAGTACATCTCATCAACGTGATAATGCCGTGTATATGGATTTACAAAGCGCGGCTATTCATTTACCTCAGGAAAAATTAACTCCTGAGTATTTGGCGTCATTGCTACGTGAAATGACAAGAGAGAAATGTTTGGCTATGGCGCAAGCGGCATATTCTTTGGGTAGAAGAGATGCTAACAAACGTATTGCACAAGAGCTGGAAGATATAGTCGGTAACACAAATAATTGATTAGATATGAAACACAAGGTTAAAAATATACATTTTGTCGGGATTGGTGGAAGCGGTATGAGTGGTATCGCCGAAGTTCTACTTAATCAGGGTTACCGTATTTCTGGTTCAGACCTTGCCAGCAATGCCGCTACATCACGTTTGAAGAAATTAGGAGCTCGAGTCGTTCAAGGGCATGCACCAGAAAATATTGAAAATGCAGATGCAATTGTAATTTCTTCCGCTGTAAAAGAAGATAATCCTGAAGTTTTAGCGGCCCGGAAAAAATGTATTCCTATTGTTCCACGTGCTGTGATGCTCGCTGAATTAATGCGATTAAAACGTGGTATTGCTATTGCAGGAACGCATGGAAAAACAACAACAACCAGTTTAGTTGCTAGTGTATTGGCAGAGGGAGGATTAGATCCGACTTTTGTCATTGGAGGACGGCTCAATAGTGTTGACGCAAATGCGGCATTAGGAACTGGTGAATATATCGTAGCTGAAGCAGATGAGTCGGATGCTTCTTTTTTGAATCTCCAACCTATTATCGAAGTTATTACCAATATTGATGCTGATCATATGGGGACATATGGGCATGATTTTGCTCGTCTCAAACAAGCATTTATTGAGTTTACACAGCGTCTTCCTTTTTACGGCAGAGTGATGTTGTGTATTGATGATAGTAATGTTCGAGAAATAAAACCTTTTATCTCAAAACCTGTTACAACGTATGGTTTTCATGAAAGTGCGGATGTAAGAGCAGTTGATGCAAAAGCCAAAGGAACAATGATGATCTTTACGGTTTTGCAACAAGGCTATCCTGATTTGAAAGTTAAATTAAATCAGCCAGGTATGCATAATGTTCAAAACGCTTGCGCAACGATTGCGATTGCTCGTGAATTAGGTATTTCTGATCAAGCAACACTCATTGCGCTGGAGAAATTTACTGGCGTTAATCGTCGTTTTACTCGGTTAGGAAAAATACGTTTGCCAGATACAGATGGCAAAACCGGAGGAACTGCAGAATTAATTGATGATTATGGACATCATCCGGCAGAAGTTGCAGCAACTATTGCCGCTGCACGGGGAGCTTATCCTGGACATCGACTTGTTTTAGCGTTCCAGCCACATCGCTATACCCGCACAAGAGATCTTTTTGAGGATTTTGTGAAATCCTTGTCTGGTACAGATGTTTTGTTATTGGCTGAAGTTTATCCTGCAGGCGAGCAACCTGTTGTTGCTGCTGATGGACGTTCTCTGTCTCGAGCAATTCGAGTGGCAGGAAAAGTCGATCCGGTTTTTGTTGAGAATATGGATGACATGCCAGTTTCAATTATGAATGTAATAAAAGATGGTGACATCGTTATTGTTATGGGAGCAGGAGCGATCAGTCGCATTCCTGCAAAATTGTTGGATATATCAGCAGGTAAGTCATGAACGATAAAAATAGAGCGGAAAAATTAGGAAAAGTAGGTCTTCTTTTTGGAGGACGTTCAGGTGAACGTGAAATTTCTATTCGTTCAGGAAATGGCGTATTAAAAGCATTACAGAAAAAAGGTGTCAATGTTCATCCTTTTGATACGGGTGAAAGAACTTTATCAGAGTTGGCCGCAGAAAAATTTGATCGGGTTTTTATCGCTTTGCATGGACCGTATGGGGAAGATGGAACAATTCAAGGTGTTTTGGAACACTTGGGAGTTCCCTATACAGGTTCAGGTGTTATGGCGTCAGCTTTAGCGATGGATAAGATCATGACGAAAAGAATCTGGTTATCTCAGGATATACCGACACCTCGATATGTTGAGTTGTCTGAAAATCCAGATTGGGATGATATCGTTCAAAAATTAGGCTTGCCATTAATTATTAAGCCTGCTCATGAAGGTTCAACATTGGGTATAACACGAGTAAAAACAACAGATCAGTTGCCAGAAGCTTACGCTTTTGCCGCTCAGTATGACAAATCGGTTTTGGCTGAAGAATTTATAGAAGGTATGGAACTAACTTGTTCTGTATTGGATATTAACGGAGTTCCAACAGCTATGCCTTTAGTCAGAATTGTTGCGCCAGACGCTAATTATGATTATCAAAATAAATACTTTAGTGGCAAAACGCAATATATCTGTCCTTGTGGATTAGATGAGCAAATCGAAAAACAGATACAAACATATACGTTAAAGGCATACAAAGCTTTGGGCTGTCGAGGTTGGGGAAGGGCAGATATTATCCTGCGTACATCTGATAACAAACCTTATTTGCTAGAAATGAATAGTTCTCCAGGTATGACAGATCAATCTTTGGTGCCACGATCTGCTCGAGTAGCAGGAATAGATTATGAAGAACTTTGTTTGATGATCTTAGAGGCGGCAACGTTAGATCGTGAAAAATAAAAAGAGAAAAGAAAGGGTATTTTTGTGTGGCATGACGTCAGGTTATTAAACGGAGTTACAAATGTGCTGTTGAGCATATTTGTAATTATCGTGCTTGCCGGATGTTTTTTGTGGTTTGCACAAAGACCATTTTTTTCACTGAAAGTAATACAAA
>JAZUNA010000038.1:0-13650 GCA_045603905.1 Oxalobacter sp.
GTTTAGAAGAAAACTCCTTGATGATATTGATACACAAGATCTGGAAGCTTGTTTAAGAGTATTAGATAAGCTTGAAGATGCTATTAAACTTACTTAAATCCCATGTTGAAAGCTTTTCTGCAAAAACCGACCTTAAACGAACTTTTGTTCGCTTTAAAATGTTTGCTTGCAGCAACTTTATCTTTGTACATTGCTTTGCGCATGGGGTTGCCTCGCCCATTTTGGGCTCCCATGGCAAGCTGTATCGTGTCGCAGGCAATGACAGGAAGCGTTTATGTACGTGGGATGTCACGTTTGATTGGAAGCTGTATCGGGGTTCTGGCATCCGTTTTCTTATTGGTAATGTTTGTCAATTACACTATCTTATTGTGTTTTTTGATAGCACTTTGGGTCGGATGTTGTATGTATTTTTCCATGCTTAAACGAACAACCGATGCTTATGCTTTTACCGTAGCTGGATTTACAGTACCCGTTATTATTTTTAGTGTATTGGGTGACATTAATTTTATTAATATTCAGTACATTATGGAAACAGCTATTGCCCGTGGTGAAGAAACGGGTATTGGTATTGTTTGCGCAATACTCATGCACAGTCTCATTTTTCCAAGAAATATCGGTCCGGTCGTTATTAAAAGAATGGATGATGTCTGGAAAGACATTCGAAACTGGATAAGTGATATTCTCACAGAAAACAAAGTACAAGGTCATTCATCAAGATTAAGTGCAACACAAATATTAACTGAATTACGTCTTCTTTCAGCCAATCTTCCTAATGATGCATCAAATGAACGTTGGGCTGTTGCCAATATTCGAATGCTCCAGGATCGTTTAACCATCCTAATTTCCTTGGTATCCTCGATAGAAGATAGCATTTTAGCTTTAAGAAAAGCAAAAATGTTTTCTCAATACTGGGAATATTTACTTAACAACATTATTGTCTGGATACAACAAAACGATTACACACCTCAAAGTGCACAATGGTTACGAGAACGTATTAAACATGGAACGCCTAAAATTTCATCTCAATCCCCTTGGAATGAAATTATGCTTATTCATTTAGCAACTGATTTGGAAAAATTAATTACGGCTTGTGAAAACTGCTCTGACCAAAGACGCGCAATTGATGATTGTCTTCATGGAAATATTTCTAAGAAAAACAAGATCAAAACAGTCCCTTTAAATACTTTGCATAAGGATCACTATCTTGCATTTCTTATTTCATCTTCAGCTGTTTTTTCTATCACATTAATTTCTTTGGCATGGGTAGTAAGTGGTTGGAATGCAGGTTTCGTAGCTCCCATGATGACGAGCATTTTCTATCTTTCATTTATCCGAAATGAAAACTCTGTTGCCCTCATGAAAATTATTTTGCTCTATACAATCTACTCTCTACTTCCTGCTGGTATATATCTGCTTATTGTAATGCATGGAACACATTCTTTTGAAACACTTATGTTGCTTTTTGCACCCTGCATTTTTATCGTCGGCATTTTTATGGCCCGTCCAGCAACAGGTTTGGCTTCAACAATTTTCATGATGGGTATTTGGTCAACAACCACCATGTATGATCTGGATATGGCCAATGCAACTTCTTTTATGAACGGACAAGTTTTTGCTCAATGTTTTGGCATCATCGTCGCATTATTAGCAGCAATGGTTTTTCGTTCATTTGACGCACAATGGACAACACGTCGTTTATTAAACAGCATCAGAAATGATATATCCAAACTAACTCAATCAGCAAAATCCCCTTCGACTATCCAGACTACAGTCCAGATGATTGACCGTATTAGTGTTATTGCTCCCCGTCTTTCCAGTTTTGGTTCAGAAAAAGAAAATATTATCAGTCGTCTATTTAGGGAAATGCGCATAGGTATCAATATGGTAAATCTGATGCAAATGCGTAGTCGTCTCTTACGAAACAATGTTGACATTGAGCCACTATTACAATCTCTAACATCCTACTTTGGCACAAAGTCTATGGAATCTGACAAGAAAGAATCCTTGCTTATAGAAATTGACCATACGTTGCAAACAGTATGCAATATGCCCTCACCTATTAGACAAAATGCGGCTGTTGCTGCTTTAACTAGCATTCGTTGTGATTTATTTCCAGCAGCCAATCCCTATTACCCTCAATCTTTGATTCCCAAGGAGATTTCATGATTGGTGAATTCAGTTTTTTTGGTATGTATTTTCCTTTGCTAATGGTAACCTCGCTAGCTGCATTGGTTGCGTCTCGTTTGATTAGCATTTTTTTAGCAAAGAAAGGACTCTATCAATATATATGGCATCCCCCATTGTTTGATATTGCCCTTTTTCTGATCATTTTAGGCACTTTTGTTACTTTATTTAATCTTGGCAGGTCTTAACCATGTTTTCCAATCTTTCAATTTCTAATATTAGACGCTACCTTATTACTATACTAGTTGTTCTGGTTGCATTATTTATTGGTTGGCGACTTTGGGTACATTATGAAAACGATCCTTGGACGCGAGATGGCAGAATCAAAGCAGATGTCGTACAAGTTGCGCCAGATGTAACAGGTCAAGTTATCAAAATAAATGTCATTGATAATCAAAAAGTAAATATTGGAGACGTCCTGTTTGAAATTGACCCTGCCCGCTTTGAATTAGCTCTTCGTCAGGCAAAAGCAGCTGAAGAAGCTGCCAAAGTAACTTTGGCACAGGCTATTCGTGAAGCAAAAAGAAATAGAGATCTGAAAGATTTAGTTGCAACAGAAGTCACTGAACAAGGGCAATCTCGTGTTGATTCAGCAAAAGCTGCCCTTTTACAAGCTATTGTTAACCGTGACAAAGCACAATTGGATTTAGACCGTACGAAAGTCATCGCTGCAGTAGATGGTATCGTAACCAATTTGGATTTACGAACCGGATCTTACGTTACTGCTAGTAAGCCCGTTATGGCAATTGTTGACCGTAATTCTTACTATGCTGAAGGTTATTTCGAAGAAACCAAATTACCTAATATTGCAGAAGGAAATCGGGCCACAATTAAGTTAATGAGTAATAACGAAGTTTTTGAAGGTCATGTTCATAGTATTTCAAGGGGAATTGAAGATAGAGAACGAACAAAAGGTGGTCGTTTATTACAAAACATTAATCCAGCATTTAATTGGGTAAGACTTGTTCAACGTATTCCAGTTCGGATTGAATTTGATAATCTTCCTAAAGATGTACGTCTTATTGCAGGTCAAACAGTTACTGTTGAAGTTTTCCCATCAGAAAGCGTTACAGTAAAAAACACTCAACAAGCAAATAAGGATTAAGCATGCAAACTAGAAACTTGATTTCATCGCTTGCTGCATTATTTATTTGCACAAGTTTGATCAGTTGTACAACAGTTGGGCCGGACTACAAAATTCCAGAAAATGCGACTGTCAATAACCCCGATGCTCAAAAACCATTTAAAGCGGCAGAAGAAACCATTTATCAACAAAATGATTTACCTAGTCATTGGTGGAAATTATATGACGATCCCCTTTTAACTTCTTTGATTGAAAAAGCTTTAGTTGTTAATACTGATCTTCGTGTTGCTATGGCAAATTTAGCGCGATCCCGTGCTGTATTAGAAGAAGTTGAAATGGATACCATTCCAACTGTTGGTGTTTCATCACAACCTAAATTTGGTAGAAACTCAGCTGCTGCAAATGGTTTGCCCGAACGCTACCCAGATCGTTGGTCACATGATACGGGCATTAACATTTCCTACCAAGTAGATTTGTTTGGGAAAATAGCTCGTGGAATTGAAGCAGCTACAGCTGATGCAGAAGCTGCACAAGCAGCTTACGATTTAACACGTATTACTGTTGCTGCAGATACAGCAAAAGCTTATGCAGATGCCTGCTCGTCAGCTTATCGTGTTGATATTGCGAAACATTCTGCCCAGTTACAAGAAAAGTTTCTTAATACTACACAGCAATTAACCAAAGCAGGAAGAGGAACAGCAATGGATGTTGCACGTGCAAGTGCTCAACATGAGTCCTTGCTGGCAGCAATTCCTCCATTACTCGCTCAACAAAAATTGGCGTTATATCGTTTGTCCGTATTAACAGGGGAATTACCAAATACACTCGTAGAAACAGTTGGGCAATGTAAAAAACCACCTCAATTATCACAACCTATTCCTGTGGGTGATGGTGCAACACTTCTTAGACGTCGACCTGATATTCGAGCGGCAGAACGCAAATTGGCTGCATCTAATGCACTCATCGGCGTTGCAACAGCTGATCTTTATCCTAATATTCAATTAGGTTTATCTGGAGGAATGACAAGTCGTTTTTCTCAATTCGGTGATACAAATACCTATCGCTGGAGTATTGGTCCACTCATTTCATGGACTATACCGAATACAGGAACTGCACGAAGTCGCATAAAACAAGCTGAAGCTGAGAATCAAGCAGCACTTGCTCGATTTGATGCTTCCGTACTTAATGCTTTAAAAGAGACAGAAAGTGCTTTAACAACATATGCACGAGAGCTAGACAGAAATGCAGCTTTAAAAGCAGCTAGAGATCAAAGTGAACTTGCTAACGATCAGGCGCACCGTTTATATCGACATGGTCGTATAGATTTTTTATCAACACTTGATTCTGAACGCACTTTGGCAATAGATGAAAGTGTCTATGCTGCATCAACAGCTAAATTGGTCAATGATCAAATCTCTTTATTTTTGGCATTAGGTGGGGGATGGGAACAAGAAGTAGACTCTGAAAAAACAAAATAACATTTGTTATTATTTAATATACAAATGTATTAGCAATTTAGATGGATTATCTTTTAAGAGTAAAGGAAGATATTCCATTGTCTTTCATGAACAAGTAAAATTCTTCTATTCATCAAGACAAGACACTTTACTTGAATAAAAGGGAAACCATATGCAAAACGATGCAATCGAACAAGTTTACTTTAGTCCTGCAGGAACAACAAAAATTGTTGTCGATGAAATTAGTAAAAACTTTTTCGGGCAAAAAAACGAATTTAATTTAATGTGGGATCCATTAGATGAGGAAACTGTCATTCCTGCCAGTACCTTAGCTATTGTTGCCATGCCAGTTTTTTCAGGAAGAATTCCAGATCTTTGTGCACAAAAATTAAAAAACTTAAAAGGTGAAAACACACCAGCCATAGCAATTGTGACCTATGGAAACAGAGAGTACGAAGATGCTCTTTTAGAGTTAAAAAATATTTTGGAAAGTAATGGTTTTGCTTTACTTGGTGCTGCAGCTGTTGTTACTCAGCATTCTATTTATCCTCAAGTAGGAAGTGGTAGACCTGATACACAAGATAAAAGAGCCCTTACAACTTTTGCTAGACAATGTGCCCAAAAATTAAGAGCCTATCCTGAAAAACCACTTAATCCAATAGAAGTAAAAGGTAACTTCCCTTACCGAGAATATAAAGTTGTCGCAATCAAACCTACTGTAAATGACAATTGCACGCTTTGCGGTATTTGTGCTTCTGTATGTCCAGTTGGAGCTATTCCTCCTGATAATCCAAAAACTAAAGATGTTAATCTTTGTATCACCTGTACTGCTTGTATTGCTGCCTGCCCTGAAAAAGCACAAGGCTTTCATATGCCTGAATATGAAGAATATGGTGCTAAATTTGCAGCAAGAAACAGTGCTAGAAAAGAACCTGAGTTCTTTGTATAGTTCATTATCAGAATCTAAAAAAACAAAACAGGCTGAATAATTTCAGCCTGTTTTGCTAGGTAAACTGTAAAACTAAACTGCTACTTGCATTAAGATGTCATACTCCTTGAGACAGTCTTCGTAAGAAGTCAAAGTTGATGCAATCATGTCAGGTGCATTACAAATACCAGTATAGAAAGAAAGTAAATGCGGTTTAATTGAATCGCCAAAACTAGACAACATAAAAATAGCAAAATCCGAGAAAAAACTGGATTCAGTTTGAACGTAAGCAAGTGCAATGGTCATGCCTGCTACATATAACTCAGGATCAAATTTTGCACCCACTTCGGACAGACGTGTTTTCAAACGCACATAAGCAGTTTGAAGCATTTGTGAAGAAAAAAAGGAATTCTCCTTTTTATTTTCATTTACTTTGGTCTCAGCTTCAAATTTTTTTTCTACTTTTGCTTTGACATTAGTAATTCGCTCCGCAAGACCTAATTGCCGAATTGAACGTGCTGCGCCTTCTGATTTGATAATCCCATTCTTGGAGAATATACCCATAAAACACTACTCCAAAATTCAGTTGACGACATTCTATCAGGCTTTTTTAAATAGCCAAGTTTTTTTATTTTGTCCCAAACTATTCATAAATATATTCACACTATAAAATAATATTTTAAGTACTTATAAATAAGGCACGAGCAGACTATGAATATTTGGCATGACATTTCCGCTGATAGAGTAAGACCTGAATCTTTTTATGCTGTTATCGAAATATCAAGAGGTGGAAAAGTTAAGTATGAATTAGATAAAGATACGGGACTGCTTCTTATGGATCGTATTTTGTACACTTCAACACAGTACCCTGCAAACTATGGCTTTATTCCACGAACCTATGCAGCAGATCATGATCCGCTTGATGTTCTTGTTCTTTGTTCTGAAGTTTTAGCACCTCTTTCACTCGTGAAATGTTTTCCTATCGGCGTTATCAGTATGATTGATGGTGATGAAAAAGACGAAAAAATCATTGCGCTTCCATATGGTGATCCTGTTTACAAAGAATACAAAAGCATTGACGAATTACCTCAGCATATTGCCAGTGAAATTTCACATTTCTTTTCCGTTTATAAAGCACTTGAAGGTAAAAGTACGGTTATTGATGACATACAAGGACCAGATATGGCACAACAAATCATTAGTGACTATATCCGTGAATATGAAAAACAGCGTCCCCGTTTACTCAAACAAAATCTTTAATAATTGATTTCCAACTAATTTCGAATTACCAAGGAAGTAATGTTAAAAAATTAATGGATATTACTTCCTTTGTTTTTTCTAACTTATTGAATAAATAGAGTTTTTTCTTTACTTTTTTTCGATAACTCAATATATTCTTTATACTTTTTTCTCTTGTATAACTTAATAAGTTCACTCCAAAAGCATAGAATCTGTTTTTCTCGCATTCATTTTTATAAAATAAGCTTGGATAAAAACATATTTTTCTTTTTTGATAAAGACAAAATTCTTCTAACAAACGATTTCTGTCTATATGAGTGAAATATGAAATTGAAAGAATTAGATAATAAAAAAAACGAAAAGATGATTACGACGGAAGAATTAAATCTTCCTGTAGGAACTCGTTTGCAATTGATTACTTTAGGCTTACAAAAAGGTCAATATTATTCTTCTTTGATAGGATTTGAACCTAATCAATATATTTTTATAAAAATGCCTCAAGAAAACGGTTTTAATGTCAAACTTTCTGTGGCAGAACACGTTGAAGTCAGAGTATTTACCGGTATTTCGATTTTAAAATTTACCTCCAGCGTAGAATATATATACCAAACCCCACGTAATTTTGTAGAACTCGCCTTTCCTAAAAACATTCAACTTATACAACTGCGTGAAGATTTTCGAATTGATTTAAAAATACAAGCAAGAGTCTGGCAAATTAAAAATCAAAAACTAAACAAAACAAAACCAGCAGAACTTCTTGATCTGAGTATTACAGGAACCATGTTGCAATCTGCTTCTTATCTAGGAGAAATTGGAGACAAAATTGGTATTGCATTCGTTATTCAAAATACCGTTACCAAAGAAGATATGATTGTAAATACCATGACTGTTATTCGTAACAGCAAAGAAGAAAAAAATGCTTCTGGTCATTCAATATACCGTTATGGGTTACTTTTCCAAGAACTTCGACCTTTTTATCAAGCAACACTTCAAAATTTTATTAACGACCAAATCTTACGTGATCGTAAAGTTATTTTTTAATACTTCAATATTTTTATAACTTCTCATTTAAGAGCAAAAACATGAGTCAATCCAAACTTACCTTACCCTATTCTATTGTTAGGCAAGCTGCAGCCGATTTAATGTTAGGAAGTAGTTATGCAAACAGTACGTATTTTGATGCAGACGTTCTTGCGAGAATTGAACGAGTTTTAACATATACTCTTGAAAGAGTATTTGATAAAAACATTAAAATTGAATTTGTAGAATAAATGACTTGACGGCTTCCAAAGAAGCCGTCAAACGCAAATCAGAGTATGGCATCAGGTGACTCAGGTAAAATCTGCCCACCATCAACAATAATCGTTTGTCCTGTAATAAATTTTGCTTCATTTGAAGCAAGAAAACATACTGTATAACCAATATCCTCAGGTGAACCTAAAGAATGCGTCGGAATAGAAGCTGTCATTTCCTTAATGTAACCTTCACCTTGAGCTTTCAGACCTTCCGTCAAAATATTACCAGGCATGACCGCATTGATATTAATGCCATATCGTGCATATTCCAAAGCAGCACTTCGCATAAATCCCAATTGACCTGCTTTAGTCGCGCCATAATGGCTCCATCCAGGATAACCTGTTACAGGACCGGTAATAGATGACGTAATAATAATGCGACCTGACTGCTGTTTCTCCATAACAGCCAAAGCTGGCTGAATGAGGAAAAACATTCCTTTCAAATTCACATTATTTATCGTATCCCAATCTGATTCCGTCATATCTTTCAATGATGCCTGAGGAAAGATACCGGTATTAGAACAAAGAATATCGAGTTTTCCGTATTTTTCGACTACCTGTTTAATGACATTTTGACATTGTTCTTTTTTCGTAACATCAAGATGCATAAAGTCCGCACCAAGCTCTTTGGCAGATGCCAAACCAGTTTCATCATCAATATCAGCAATAATGGTTTTGGCTCCTGCTTGACTTAGTACTTTAATAATCCCTTTTCCAATACCTTTTGCACCACCAGATACCAATGCAACCTTATTTTTTAGACTGAACATCATTTTTCCTCCAAAAAATACATTTACTGATTTATAAAATTCAGCACCTGTTTATTGCCTTAGCTAAATAACATATCTATGAAGAGGTTACTGTTATAAAGGGCAACAAAAAAGCGTGTGTCTTCCTAAAACAGCAAGATACACGCTTTCGCTTTTGATTTAATTTGAATGCCACCAAGCATCTGGCTCATATACTGTATCTAACACCCATTCATGTGAGAGCTGACGACCTCTGGATCGGAAATAGATAATATAGTTTGCCATTTCTCTCGTTCCTTTTTTAGTCACAATAAGTTCGGATGAGAGTAAATTGGAATATGTATCTAAACGTTCACGAACAACATAATCAAGATTAGAAACATTAATCTTAACGGTTTTAGTTACTTTACAGGTCAGATCACTCATATCCAACCATACCAACCCGATTTCCAGATACAGAGATTCTCCTTCTTTATAGGAAATCGTAAAAATATAATTTCTTTTCTTGAACTCGTCTGTGATTAAGTTAATTTTAGGGCTATCGTATTTATTAGAATCACAATATTTTTTAACAACTTCTTTTGCTCTTTCTGTCGTTAAAACAACTTGTTCTACAGTTTTAAGATCTTTCATCGGATCCAAATAGAACTCATTCTTAATAGGCATGGGATTACCTTATCCTTTCTTCTATATTCAATCTTGATCTACACAAGAAACATAGAGTTAAATCCATTTGTAGATTTATTATTACATCTATAGGATATTTATCCTTGTATATTTAATACTTTCCAACAAATTCAAAAAGATCAAAAGTACTAAAAAGAGTATATCAGGATTTATGAACCTCTATTATTAAAATTTGGTTATCGTTTTGAATTTGACAGGTATAAATTTTCATTAAAATAAAAATTTATTTAAAAAATCAATTAATTAATATATTATGCAAATAATTTCTATTATTTTTGGATCAGCAACATGCTCTCTTCATTTTTTACATCTGTTTTACTAGATGTAATACCACACCCTATATTTGTTAAAAATGATGCTTTACAGTTTGTATATGTAAACAAAGCATATCAAGAAGCATTCGGTGTTACTCAAGAATACATGATGGGAAAAACCGTTCTTGAAATTGCACATTTAACAGAAAATGAAAAAGTGTTTTATCACAATGAAGATCGAGAGTTACTGATACATTCCAAATCTGTGCATCATGTATTTAATTATGAATATAAAACAGGGAAAATACATACTGGTTTATATTACAGCATGGGTTTTATTCAGGAAGATGGAAAAAAAGGGCTTATTGGACTAATTGTTGATATTACTTCACAACAAAGTCTTGTATTAACCCTACAAAATAAATTAAAAAAATTAGCCGAAGAAAAAGCACAAATTGAACAGGAAAGTATCATTGATCCATTAACCCAAGTTTATAACAGACGTTTACTTGATGAGATTCTTGACAAATATACTGCGTTAACTAGCAGAAAAAAAATACCTCTTTCTTGCATCTTGATTGATATTGATCATTTTAAAAAGATCAATGATACATTCGGACATCAAACTGGTGATGATGTCCTATTTAAGCTCGCTCAAACCTTAAAAAATTATCTACGCGACAATGACGTTGTTTTCCGTTATGGTGGAGAAGAATTCTTACTTCTCCTTCAAGGAAGTGGGATTGATGGAGCATTTCAAGTTGCTGAACGTCTTAGAAAATTGATAAATGAAACCATTTCTCTTCCTGATGGACAATATATTACTATCAGTGCAGGATGTGCTGAATATATTAATAACGAAAGAAAAGACATATTTATCAAAAGAACAGATGAAGCTTTATATAAAGCAAAAACAACTGGACGAAACCGTGTCAATTTTGCCGAAAATTTGCCTCTATAAAGCTAAACAAATACTTCTCATAGTTTATATATAAACTTTCTTGATTTGTTCTATAGAAAAAAGCTCTTTTACATGTCCTAACAGTATTAATATTTAGTTTAGCTATAAAAATAAAAAAACGGGTTTATCATCAAATATGACAAACCCGTTCCAAAACAAAATAACTTTTATTGCATATAAATTTTAGTAATAATTAATAAATTACTGGGTCACTCCCTGAGTAATAACAACTTCAATTTCTACACGACGATTTTTTGCACGTCCTTCTTTTGTTTTATTACTTTCTAATGGTTCTAACTCTCCTTTACCTTCTGTAAATACTTTTTGGGCATTTATTCCCTTTGACACTAGATAAGTCTTTACTGCTTCTGCCCGGCGCGTTGAAAGTTTATTGTTATATGCCTCAGATCCTATTGAATCTGTATGCCCTTCTACAATAATAGCCTCAAAATTTTTGTCTAACAAAGATGATACCAACTCATCTAATTTCGTTTGACCTTCCGGCTTTACTACGCTTTTATCAAAATCAAAAAACGCATCTGCTGCATAAGTCACTTTTTCTGCTACTGGTTCCTGTTCTACAGGTTGTTCTTTATTGAATTTAGTAATTTCATATTGAACAACAGACCAACCTAGTGGTGCATCTTCACAAGGCGTAACTGTCGCATCAATACGACCAATCAAATTTGGTTCATTATTTTCATTCGTTCCATCCGCAACATATGTAACTATATACATACGAGGACCAACATTAGGAGAGATGGATTTAACATGAACTGTGTAAGGTAATGCATTTGTTTTTATCTCTTCTTTTTTGATGTAAGCAGATGCAGGAACATCTGTAACACTTGCATCGCGTCCGAAGAAATATTGTGTTGCATTAGATAAATCAACCACTAAATTTTGATTTGAATCTACTTGCTGAAAAAACTCTGGATTACTAGTACTGTCAAGAAAAAATTCTTCACTTCCTTTCTGTTTTGCCGCATAAATAGCTTTTAAAACCATAACTTCATCAGCAAGTGGCTTAAAACGAGAAACGGCTACTCCCGTATCATCATTCCATAAGTAGACAAGTCGCTGGCTAATTTGCTCTGCTGTATCTCTTGGTAACTCTTGCAACTTGAAAGCATGTGCAGGAAACATAGAAGTTACACTAAGCAAAACACCTAATAAAAATAGTTTAAATAATTTTTTCATGTCAGCATCCGTTGAAAAAACTGAAGAGAAATTTTGAAAGTTAATTTTATTACAATTATTTTTACTTATGCTAAAAAGTATCTTTTTTTTCAACAAGAAACGTAAAAATTATTGTTTAAACAACAACTTCAAATCAGTAAAAACCATCAATTACAAAATATATGTTTTGTTTATGCTCACAAAAGACACCATAAAAATAAAAAAGCGAGCATGTTTTGTCATACTCGCTTTTGTTTTGGTCGAAGCTATTAGCTTAGGATAACTTCAGTAAGCACAAATTAGAACTTGTGAGTTATGCCAATCTGAACTTGGGTTGTGCTTTCGCGCTCATCGCCGGAATAAAAATAACCCACTCCTTCCGTATCCCAGTCAATATAGGCAACCTGTCCATAAACAGAAGTCCTCTTGGATAAGTTATAGGTATAACCCACAGCATATTGCATCAAGTCACCTTCCATTTTCTTACCATCATATAATGCTCTGGCACCATCAGAAACCTGTCTGACGTCATCCAAAGATACTCGCTGAACAGATGCATCAAACTGACCCGGTCCAATATCCCATTCCAAACCTAACAACCAGGATTCCTGTTCACTCTTGAGAGGGGTAAATTCTGTGCCAAGATAATTGTGAGTTCCTGCAAATTTAGATGTTTTCAATGCTGAAGAACTCCATCTTGTCCCGTCTCCGCCGTGATATCCTTCATCCGTGGTCTTCTCATAAGATAACATCACACGAGCATCACCAAATTTGTATGAAACACCCAGATTCCATACATCGGAATCTGCTGAATCAGCTAAACGGCTCCAGTTAGCCGTTGCCATCCATGGACCATTATCATAGGACAGGTTTATCGCATAACCATCATTATCGATTGATTTGCCATCTGATTTATACCAAGGTTTGTCAGTAATATCATTTATACCGCCATCTTTGGTATCTCTACCCAATGAGTAACTCAAACCAACAGATACGCCTTCCCATTTTGGACTGTCGTATCTAACGGTGTTATCAATATGCTCGGAACGTTGGGTACTTGTAATCATGCTTCCCACACCATACTGATAGAATGGGTCAAACTTGCGAATCGTTTCAGTTGACAATTCATTAACACGACCGAAGCGGATCTTTCCCCAATCAGCACTTACCAAACCTACGTTTGCAGCACCTTCCCAGTCTTTGTTTGCAGCACTGTTGTTAGTTCCATCGTTTACGTTGAAGCGTTTTTCCAATTGGAAAATAGCTTTCAAACCACCGCCTAAGTCTTCTGCACCTTTGAAACCTATACGGCTATCTATGTTGTCTCCCATACGAAGGTCACTACCTGATTCCTTGATGTAACCGGTATCCACTACCCCGTAAATGGTGACATTGGATTGAGCATGTGCCACACCAGCAGCCGCGCCGAGTACAGCCAATGCAATTAATGTTTTTTTCATTTTTCTTCCCTTTAAAGAGGTTATCTAAAACTCGAAAAGCCCTGTCATGACGTATCCGGAAAACCCGACAGAACTCAAACAGATTCCTACAAATGAAATGATAGAGGGGTAAGGAAATGGAAATCAAGTAAGATTTTAAAATACAGGATATTCTTTGCTTAAACTGATACCAT
>JAZUNA010000039.1:0-12319 GCA_045603905.1 Oxalobacter sp.
CAAAATAGCTAACTTATCTTTCCCCGCCTCTTCCACTAATCTTGTTAATGTTGCTGCCGTAATAAGTGGAACATCACCGTACAAAATAAGAGTTGATTTTGTTTCATCGAGTTGAGGTACAGCCTGCATGACAGCATGCCCAGTACCGAGTTGTGGTTCTTGTAACAAAAACGTTAGATTCGAATCAACAAAAGCTTTTCTGACCTGATCGCCACCGTGTCCATAAACGATATTAATTTTTGAAGGTGAAAGCGCATTTGCGATATCAATAACATGTCCCAAAAGCGGTTTTCCAGCGAGCAAATGAAGCACTTTGGGTAAATTAGAGTGCATTCGCTTACCCATACCAGCAGCAAGAATAACAATATTCATAAGTATAAAATTTAATAAACGATTTCTTTTTAATCGAAGTCAGCACATTGTCTGGATACTTAATCGTTTGCTTCAAATATTCCTAACAAACGATTTTTTCTGACAGCATTCCATTTGAATACTTTTCCATTCATTGCAATATAAACGTCTGGCAAGAGCAATTGGATGACACCAAATGCAAATCCCAAATTAAAAAAAGCATCAGATCCCGTTACTTGATAAGGAATCATTGCGCCTGTTAGTACGATTGTTTTTTTCAGATTAGCTTCCGCCAATACGGAAGCTGTTTGATGCATCGTATCGGTTCCATGCACAATTAAAATTTTATTTTCTGGCGCATTTTGACACGACAAAAGCACGTTTGTGCGATCCTTGTCAGTCATATCAAGAGAATCCATTAAAGGTAATGCTTCAAAAACAAAAGGAGCATGAACACGACCTTGTTTTAACATGGATGGTATTTGGCTTTCTTTAAAAGCCAACACACCCGCAATCGGATCGTACTGTTTATCAAAGGTTCCGCCAGTTGCAATGATACGTACAGTCATTTCTTCATCCATTCAAATGTTATACAAGAAAAAATTGTGAGCTTGGAGTCGTTTCCTTTAAGAACAGCTTCTTCCACCCAGGAGGCCATCGCAAAGATGGACCGCCATATTCGGGTAAATTTTGTCTAACCGGATAAACAGGTAAAAATTCTGGAAAAACATTGTTTTCTTCCATTTTTCCGCTCAAACTATACATATAGTTAGGTAAAAGTGCTTCACAAACTGATGCAAACCAAGCTGTATGCTCTTCATCCGTTCCCAAAGCTTGAGCCAAACCTTCCGGATCAAATTTAGCTAAGGACTCAATTAACTCTTCTGTTGATGCTCCCGGTTGATCTCCCCAACCCATAACGGGATTAAAAATATAATCCCCACCAGAACCATACCAACCCTCTCTCCATGAGCGCTGAATCCAATTACGTTTTCCTGTAAACAAATGCCAGCGCCAATGTAATCCGGATGGCTGTGGCCACACATGAAGATAAAGCCGTTGATATCCTGCTTTATGCAACTCCCGAACCATCGCCATTAATCTTGCCTGAGGCATTCGCTCAGGCGCTTTTCGACGAAATAGAATAGGTTCACCATCCGCATGCTGAACCTCATCTGAAGACAAATTCAAATCCAAACTTTTTTGCTCGCTGCCAAAACGAGCTGAGACCCAGCCTGTCAATAAATTGACTGCTGTTAAAACACCATATCCACGATAACGGTGAAAAATAACAGTACCCGGAGCAATAGGTTTCATGAAAATTTTTGATAAAAAATATTTTATTGGATGTTAAGTGTTTCTTCTGTCTTTTTGTTAGCTTGTGCTTCAAGCTCAAAATTAGTTATCATCGTTTTTCTACTTTCCGGCGTTTCCAAACTAATTCGACCCAATGCACCACTTCGATAATCATTTAAAAAAACCTGTGCTGTTTTTTCTATATCGAAGTCTCCACCTCTTATTTTAAAACCGCGTTTTTGAGCAATATTTTCAATAAGACCAAAACCATCCGTTTTTTCAACATCTATTTTATAACGCTGTACCAATAATTCTGGATAACGATCTAATAATACTTCTGCTAAGTAAACAGCTACCTCTTCTTCAATAAACGCATTAACTCCAACAGCATGACTTGCTGCCAACATTAAACCATCACTAGGATATTGAATTTTAGGCCACAGCATTCCTGGTGTATCCGTCAGAATCATCCCCTTATTTAGATACAAACACTGCTGGGATTTGGTGACAGCAGGCACATCGCCGACTGCCGCTACACGGCGTTTTAAAAGCATATTCATCAAGGTTGATTTTCCAACATTAGCAATTCCCATGATCATCATGCGTAAGGGTTTGGATGCTTCGCCTCGATTAGGCACAATTTCCTGACAAAGTTTTGGAATTTTGGCAACATCAGATGGATTTCTCGTATTGACCGCAATAGCTTTTGTTTTTTCATCCTTTTCAAAAAAACTGATCCATTCTTTTGTCACATTCGGATCTGCCAAATCACTTTTATTCAATATCTTTAAAGATGGTCGCTGACGAAAAAGACGTAACTCCTCTACCATGGGATTGCAACTTGCAAGAGGAATACGGGCATCCAACACTTCAATAACCAAATCGGTTGTTCGCATGGTTTCTGCTGCTTTCTTTCTTGCAGCATTCATATGACCAGGAAACCATTGAATTGATGACATACCTATCCTTATTTCAATCCGGCTAAAGTCCGTATATGCGCAACAGCACTTGATGCCAATGCATCCAGGTTATAACCACCCTCAAGAGAGCTTACGATACGTCCTTTTGCATAAATATTTGCAATATCCATAATTTGCTGAGTTATCCAAGCATAGTCATCTTCAACCAACTTCATTCCACCCAAAGGATCATCTTTGTGAGAATCAAATCCTGCTGAAATAAAAATCATCTCAGGCTGATGTCGATGTAAAGCCGGCAGCCATTTTTCTGTCACAATCTGACGAATTTGAGCTCCATCAGCTCCCTCTAAAACACCAACATTAACCATATGATCTCTTTTCTTTTCATTTCCTGAGAAAGGATAAAGAAATTCCTGATAATAACTAACCATCATGACACGAGGTTCATACGCAAAAATATCTTCCGTACCGTTTCCATGATGCACATCCGTATCCACAATAGCGACTTTTTTTAAACCATGGACTTTAATCGCTTTCATTGCAGCAATCGCAACACTATTAAAGACACTAAATCCCATGGCTTCACCTGGTGTAGAGTGATGTCCAATCGGTCTTACAAGACAAAAAGCATTGTCAATTTCACCCGCCAATAAAGCATCAGTCGCTGCAATTGTCGCTCCTGCTGCATGCAAAGCAGCTTCCCAACTATACGCATTTAATAATGTTTCCCCTAAAGGATAATACTCACCTTCTTTAGGAATGTTGTCTCTTGCTTCAGCGATCATGTCGCCTATATGAGCTCTTGCGAGGTCAGCCACTGTTGCTCTTGGTGCTTCTCTATAATCAAGATGTTCTGCTGTTCCACTTGAAACCAGTTTATCTAAAACGACTTGAATTCTAGCTGGACTGTCAGGATGATACTGTCCCATTTCATGTTTCATTAAAACCGGATGCGTGTACAAAGCTGTTGTCATAATAAATTCCTTATTCTAGTCCTGCCAAAGTTCTAATATGTGCTACAGCACTTTTTGCAAGTGCTGTTCGACTATATCCACCTTCCAATGAACTCACAATACGTCCCATCGCATATTGTTTCGCTACTGTCATTACTTGCTGTGTTATCCAAATGTAATCTTCTTCAATTAACCTCATTCCCCCTACAGTATCATCACGATGTGCATCAAATCCTGCCGAAATAAAAATAATTTCTGGTTGATGTCGATGTAAAGCCGGTAGCCATTTTTCTGTCACAATCTGACGAATTCGTGTTCCATCCGTTCCGGCAGGAACTGGAATGTTAACCATATTCTCTAAATTTTTATTTACCCGAGTGTAGGGATAAAAAGGACTTTGATAAAAGCTTGTCATCATGACACGTGAATCATGCGCAAATGCTTCTTCTGTTCCATTTCCATGATGGACATCAAAATCAATTATCGCAACTTTTTTTATTTTAAAGACATCCAACGCATGTTTTACTGCAATCGCAATACTATTAAAAACACAAAATCCCATTGGCGTGTGTAATCGTGCATGATGTCCAATCGGTCTAACCAAACAAAAAGCATTATTGATTTCCTGTTTGATCACTGCTTTTGTTGCTGCAATAGTTGCTCCTGCCGCTCTTAATGCTGCTTTCCAAGAATAATGGTTTAAAAAAGTATCATCATCAACTGCAAAATATTGTCCCGGAATTTTAGGGTGATAGTTTTTGACCAAATCAATAGCAGTTGAAGAATGCACTTTTTCTATATCCGCTATTTCTGCCAAAGGAGCTTCTTTAAATTGTAAAAATTGAGATGTTCCTGTCGTTTCCAGTTGTTTTTCAATTACTTCTATCCGAGCGGGGCTTTCAGGATGATATGCTCCCATCTCATGTTTCTTACAATCTGAATGTGTATAAATTGCCGTTACCATAATTTGGTGTTTTTTTACTTTATAACAACTTAAAGAGCTCTATTTTTCAAATAAAATTTGTATACCACCAGTTCAATTTCAAAGAACATTACTCTCTGGTTTTTTAAGCTATACTCCAAATTCTTAAATAGAGAACGAATAATATGAGCGTTAATTTTTCTTATCCCTTTTTTAAAGGCATATATCGACACATTATTTTATTCTTCTTTATTTTATTATCGATAACTCCTTTAGCTGCTCACCCATTCTCTACAAAAGCAAATAGTTTTCCTTGTACATCACCTACCAGTACAGAAACTGATTATCCAGATAACGATATTATTTTTACACAACATCTTCAAACATTTTCTGAAGAAATAGCATTACGTTATGGATTTGATCAGGAAAACTTAAGCTGTGTTTTTAGTCAAATTCGTCACAATAAAAAAGCAATTGATCTCGTCAAACCACCCGCAACAGGAACAATAAAAAACTGGCAAAGTTATCGTGTCAGATTTATTAACGCATCTCGAATAACTGCCGGCGTAAAATTTTGGAACGAATATAAAGAAACTTTGCAAAAAGCTGAAAATTTATATGGCATTCCTCCAGAAATTATTGTTGGAATTATTGGAGTTGAAACTACCTACGGTAAAAATAAAGGCAATTTTCGTACTTTAGATGTTTTGGCCACATTAGCTTTTGATTATCCAGAACATCCAAAACGAGATGCACGTATAGCCCTATTTAAAAAAGAACTGGAAGAAGTTTTATTATTCTGCAAAGAACAACAAATTGATCCACTTTCCTTAAGAGGATCTTATGCTGGTGCTATTGGATGGCCTCAATTTTTACCATCAAGCATAAGAAAATATGCTATTGATTTCAATGATGACGGACTAATTGACTTACGAAATTCACCTGAAGACGCAATAGGTAGTGTTGCGAATTTTCTTAATCAACACGGATGGAAAAAAGGAGAACCTCTTGTTTTTCCTGTTGAACTCTCATCTCCCTGCCCTTATCCTCCTGAAACATTGCTAAGTAAAAAACTGGCCGCTGAATTAACTGCTGAAGATTTAAAAAAGATTTGTATTTCTTCAAAAAAGTTGCCAAATCAATTTCTTTTTGGGCTAATAGATTTACCGAATGGAACTGATCCAACTGAATACTGGTTAGGAACAAACAATTTTTTTGTTATCACTCACTACAATCGTAGTTTTTTTTATGCCATGTCAATTATTGAATTAGGGCATTTTATTAAAACCTTTTATCTACGAACCGAAGAAAATTCGATCACTGAATAAGCATTACCTTATTCTTAAGTATTGAAAATAATGCCATTTTTCTTAAAAAATTAAATTATTTTCTTATAAACAATTTGGAACTACCTTATTTATTGTTAAAATAACAGTTGCCCAAAAGAAACTTTTTTAAAAAGATCCAATTGGATGTAATGAAATTGTTTTAAAAATATATCCCTTCATATCAAGGCCTTATTTAAAAACAACTGCTGTTTTATTAATCTGCATCCAGCCGACATTAAATTCTTAAGCGCAGGATAAAAATATGGCAACAAAAAAAACACAGCAAGACGAGCAAGAAGAAGATATTACTCAGCGAAAATATGATCCTAATAATCTATTAGACAAATTAATAGAAAAACTAGGATTAAAAAATGACGCTGCATTATCCCGTGCGCTCGAAGTTGCTCCACCTGTTATCAGTAAAATTCGCCATCTTCGCCTTCCCGTTGGCGCATCATTACTCATTCGTATGCATGAAGTTAGCGGATTGACTATTCGTGAATTACGTCAGTTGATGGGAGACAGAAGAGCAAAATTCAGGATTAGTGACAAACAATTTAAACCAAAAACACAGAAAAAAAAGACATCATAAAATAAAAAAAATCTCCAAACTGAACTGTTCATTTGGAGATTTTTTATAACTAAGTTTTCAATTGTTATTCTACTGTTTTAAGCCAGTCATCAATACTATTTTTCAACAATACCTCTGCCTGTTTAATATGCTCTTCATTAATTACCAAGGGTGGAACATACCGAATAACATCCAATCCAGCTAGTAACAACAGTAAACCATTTTTTTCTGCTGCTGCTGTAATATCTTTAGCACGTCCTTGATAAGCCTTAGACATAACCAGACCCAACATTAACCCTTTTCCTCTTACCTCGCTAAAAACTTGAGGATAAGCCTGAACAATGTTATTTAAGCTGTCTCTTAATTGTTTCCCCACCAACTCTACTTGAGCTAAAAACTCAGGTGTATTGACAACTTCAACCACTTTGCATGCAACAGAAGCAGCCAGAGGATTCCCCCCATATGTTGTTCCATGCGTACCAACAGTAAAAACGGAAGCAATTTCATCTGTTGTTAACATTGCCCCAATAGGAAATCCATTTGCTAATGACTTGGCAGAAGTTAAGATATCAGGGACAACCCCATAATCCATATAAGCAAAAAATTTTCCAGTTCTGCCTATACCTGACTGAATTTCATCAAAGATAAGCAATGCCTGATGTTTATCGCATAATTCTCGTAGAGTTTTAAGAAACTCAGGATTCGCTGGAATAACACCACCTTCGCCTTGTATAGGCTCCACAATAACTGCACAAACATCATCATCAATTGCTGATTTTGCGGCCTCTATGTCGTTATAAGCAATATGATCAATCATTTCTGGAAGTGGTCCAAAACCATCAGAATACTTAGGCTGACCACCAACAGATACGGTGAAAAGCGTTCTTCCATGAAATGAATTAATGAAAGAAATGATACGAGCTTTTTTTTGTCCGTATTTACTACTTGCCCATTTTCTTGCCAATTTTAGAGCTGCTTCATTTGCTTCTGCTCCGGAGTTACAGAAAAAAGCTCTATCAGCAAAAGTCGCTTGCGTAAGCAACTGAGCTAACTTTAAAACAGGCTCATTTGTATAGTAATTACTAACGTGCCATAGTGTCGCTGCCTGTTTTTGTAATACATCAACTAAAACTGAAGGCGTATGTCCCAAACAAGATACTGCAATACCGCCTGTCATATCCAAATATTGTTTTCCACTTTGGTCCCACAAGCTTAATCCTGATCCGCGAACGGGAATAAATGAACTAGGAGCGTAAGTTGGCACAATGACTTCATCAAAAGTATGGCGTGTAACAGCATTATTTTTCACAGAGTAACTCCTTTACCTATTCCTATCGTAGAAAAGTGCAATGATGCGGTAAGAACAACCTTATATAAAAAAACAATAATGAACTATTATTTTTTCTAATCATACTACGCTTATAACAACTTAAAAACGAATTTTTCTAAAAGAACTTTCACGCCATTTTCAGACAAAGAAAAAAGCCATGTATACTTTTCTTTTTATGGTTAAAACTGGATAATCCTAGAAAGAAAAATTATCCTTTATTTTCTATTTTATTTATCAATATATATATGGCTTCTTCTCCGATTATTGCTATCGCAACAGCAGCTGGACGAGGCGGTGTTGGTGTCATCCGCATTTCTGGCAAAGATTTATCTTCTCTCATCCAGGAATTATTTGGTCAAGTTTCACCTTCTGTCGTCCCCCTCAAACCTCGTCATGCCTACTATTTGCCTTTTTTAGACGAAGAAAACAATTTAATAGATAAAGGACTTGTTCTCTATTTTAAAGCTCCTCATTCTTATACTGGTGAAGATGTGCTAGAACTGCAAGGTCACGGAGGTACAATTGTTTTGCAACTCTTGCAAGACCGTTGTTTAAGAGCAGGAAAAAACATTGGATTGCGTTTAGCTGAACCAGGTGAATTTACTCGCCGTGCATTTATAAATGACAAAATGGATCTTGCACAAGCAGAAGCTGTTGCAGATTTAATTGATGCGACAACAGAAGCAGCCGCCAGATCCGCATCCAGATCTCTTTCTGGTGTTTTCTCCAAGGAGATTCATGAACTAGTTGATCAAATTATTCAGTTACGTGTATTAATCGAATCCAGTTTAGATTTTCCGGAAGAAGACATTGAGTTTGTAAAAAAAGCAGATGCTAGTGGTAAATTAACAACAATCTGCAAAACTCTTAAAAATATTTTTTCTCAAGCTGCCCAAGGTGCACTTTTACGGGAAGGTCTTCATGTTGTACTTGCAGGACAAGTCAATGTCGGCAAATCTTCCTTGTTAAATAAACTTTCTGGAAATGATGTTGCAATAGTAACGCCTGTAGCAGGAACAACAAGAGATAAAGTCGTTGAAACAATCCAAATTAACGGCATCCCAGTCACAATTATTGATACAGCTGGAATTCGTACAGCACAAGATACCAATGATGAAGTAGAAAAAATCGGTATTGAGCGGACATGGAATGAGATTAAAAAAGCAGATATCATCTTGCATCTTTTGGATGCTAGCCAAGGTCCTACGCGTAACGATGAAAAAATTGCTGCAGCTTTTCCACCAGATATTCCAGTTATCCAAGTATGGAATAAAATCGATTTATCCGGACATCGCCCTTCTGTAGATCATATACTTGGAACAACTCAGGTTTACCTCTCAACCTATGACGGAAGAGGAATAGATCTCCTAAGAAAAGAACTTCTGCAAATTGCTGGATGGCATCAAACAGAAGAGTCAACTTATCTTGCAAGAGAAAGACATTTGATTGCCATGCGAAATGCTGCTGAACATTTGGCAAGTTCGAAAGAATATCTTGAGCAAGAAAAACCTGCTTTGGATTTACTTGCAGAAGAATTGAGACTTGCTCAAAATGCATTAAATAGCATTACTGGAGAATTCTCCTCCGATGACCTGTTAGGAGCTATCTTCTCCCGATTCTGTATTGGCAAATAATCTAAACGAAATCATTGGGCTTAACTCGCTGTCGTTAGTTTAAGTCCAATGATCCCCGTAATGATCAAGGCAATACTGATTATTTTCAGTAAATTAGCACTTTCTTCAAAAAGGTAAATTCCTAAAATGATCGTACCAACAGTACCAATACCTACCCATACTGCATAAGCCGTTCCGACAGGAAGAGTCTTCATCGCAATTCCTAGCAAAACAACACTTATTATCATGGAAATGACTGTCCATATACTTGGTACAACTTGAGTAAAACCATCGCTATATTTCAAGCCAATTGCCCAACCTACTTCAAATAACCCTGCTAAAAATAATATTAACCACGACATATTTATTTAACCTATTACAACATATAAAAAATGACTCTCTTTTTACAATTTTTATGCGGAAATTTGCATCTCTCATAACATTTTTTATCTTTTCTTTCTGCATTCATTTAGAATAGCTTTTTTCTAAGGACAGATTATGCCAATTTCCCCTACTGAAGAAATTATAGAAGCTTTTCGTTGCGGACAAATAGTTATTCTCGTTGACGATGAGGATAGAGAAAACGAGGGTGATCTCGTTTTAGCGGCTGATTTTGTTACCCCTGAAGCAATAAACTTCATGGTGACTTACGCACGTGGGTTAGTCTGTTTGACATTAACTGAAGAACGTTGCCAACAACTTGGTCTGGAATTAATGGCAAAAGATAACGGCAGCAAATTTAATACTGCTTTTACAACATCTATTGAAGCTGCTGAAGGGGTTTCAACTGGCATATCAGCTCACGATAGAGCTCGTACTATACAAGTTGCTATTGCGAAAAACGCATCAGCTACAGACATTGTCCAGCCCGGTCATATTTTTCCTATTATGGCCCGTTCTGGTGGCGTTTTAATGCGAGCAGGTCATACAGAAGCCGGATGCGATTTGGCAAAATTGGCTGGTCTTACCCCTGCAAGCGTGATATGCGAAATACTAAAAGAAGACGGCTCAATGGCACGCTTACCTGATTTGCTTCAATTTGCCGAAAAACATCATCTTCTTATCGGGACAATAGCTGATTTAATTCGTTACCGCAGTGAACACGAAAGCATTATTGAAAAAAAAGGAACTCGTACTATAAACACGCAATTTGGTCCTTTTGAAGCTGTTGCATACCAGGACAAAGCAAGTGGCTCTGCTCATCTTGCTCTTGTCAAAGGAAAAATAAACAAAGAAAAAGAAACTTTGGTACGAGTACACCAACCTGTATCCCTTATTGACTTCATAGAAACAGAATTATCTGATCATTCTTGGAATATTGCATCTGCAATGAAAGCTATCAGTGCTGTTGAGCAAGGCGTGATGGTACTGTTAAATTGTGAAGAATCAGCAGATGATTTGCTGTCACGATTTAATGCCTTAGGCACATCAAGAAAAACACTTTTACCAAAAGTTAGTCATGATTTGCGCACCTATGGTATTGGTGCACAAATTTTATGTGACTTAGGAGTAAGAAATATGCGTCTCTTAGCAAATCCAATCAAAATGCCATCAATGACTGGATTTAATCTCAACATAACGGGTTATTTAGAAAAAACAAACTAATTATTGGTATATTGTTATTTATTCTTTTGTATGGAGATATCTCTTATGGATATTGCAACTTTTGAAGTCGATTTAGAAGGTGAAGATTTGCGAATTGGAATTGCACAATCTCGCTTTAACGAAAACATCTGTCAAGGTCTACTTACCTCTTGCTTAGCTGAATTAAAAAATTTAGGTGTAGCTGATGAGGATATATTAATAGCAACTGTACCAGGAGCTCTAGAAATTCCATTGATTCTGCAAAAAATGGCAGAATCAAGACAATTTGATGCATTAATTGCTATTGGGGCAGTCATTCGTGGCGAAACTTATCATTTTGAGATCGTTGCTAATGAATCCGCAGCAGGTGTTAACCGTGTTGCTCTTGATTTTGGAATTCCAATTGCTAATGCTATTTTAACAACCAATACAGATGAACAAGCTGAATTAAGAATGACCGAAAAAGGACGAGATGCTGCTCGAGTTGCTGTAGAAATGGCAAATTTGACACTCTCACTTGAGGAACTGGAAACAGCTGCTCAAAATTACAGTGAAAGAGAATTATCGTAAATTCGTTAATAATTGTTTTCTTCTAAAAGTATCTGAAAAATGAAAACAAAAAGTACACATGCAAATCCTAGCAAAAACAGGTCTCCGCGTCGCAGGTCTCGTGAATTTGCTTTACAAGCTTTATATCAATGGTTATTAAATCAGGATGACGCCCCTGTTATTATTGAACACATTCGGCAAGCACATAGTTTTGATAAAGCAGATACCGAACATTTTGTTGCCTTAGTATCTGGATCAATTCAGAATGCAAATCATTTGCGTGAATTGTTAAAACCACTTTTAGATCGTCCTATTGAAGATATTTCGCCTGTTGAGCACGCTGTTCTTCTTTTGGGCGCACACGAACTAGCCGATCATATAGAAATTCCATATCGTGTGGTTATCAATGAAGCTGTAGAACTTGCTAAATCATTTGGTGGAATTGATGGACACAAATTCGTTAATGGTGTCTTAGATAAGTTAGCTACAAGCCTGCGCGAGGTAGAAGTAAAAGCGGATCACTTAAAGTGAATAGAAACTTTCTATTTCACTTTAAGTGAAATTTTGATGTTTTATTTCGTTCGATATCCGTTTAAGTGTAAACGTGAAAATAATGCTTCAACAGGTACTGCCTGATTCAAGCTATAAAAATGAAATCCAGGAGCTCCACCCTCTAGCAATTGTTCACACAAACGACACACGACATCCAAACCAAACTCACGAATAGATACTAAATCATCACCATAACTCTCCAGTTTTAAACGTATCCATCGTGGAATTTCTGCTGCGCAAGCATCAGAAAAACGCACGAGACTTGAGTAATTGGTAATCGGCATAATTCCTGCAATTATCGGTACATCTACACCTTCTTTTCGTGCATTATCCACAAAATGAAAATATGC
>JAZUNA010000040.1:0-23512 GCA_045603905.1 Oxalobacter sp.
GTTATGCCTGATGACCATAGCAGGTTGGTCCCACTCCTTCCCATCCCGAACAGGACAGTGAAACGATTCTGCGCCGATGATAGTGCTGTTACCAGTGTGAAAGTAGGTTATTGTCAGGCTCTTATTCCATAAAAAACCCCACTCACAACAGTGGGGTTTTTTTTCGTCTGTATGCATGCCTAGACATAAAAAAGATAGCGTTTTTTACCGCTATCTTTTTTTGAGCTGAGTTTGATTAAAAGAATTTGCTCATCACTTCGCCCCATGGGTTTAATATCATCCACTCTTCTATTGGGGTGTACCCTCTTTCTATTGCCTCATGATAGTGAAAGGTTAATGAGTCAATAGCTAACTGTATTGTAGATGATATATCTTCTCCCCATGGATGGTCTTCAAGGTGGTTACCTCTTTGTGTTTGTGTACAGATACTATGACTCATATAGTAGTTGTATCCGCCTGAAGGGTTAACTGTCAATATTAGACGAATTTTTGTCTGAAGCCCCTTCATATTGAAGGTATAACCATCTTGATACTTCTGGACGTTTTCGATGTATTCGTTTTCAAATACTTTATCGATTTCAGCAGTCATATTATCTTTAATGAATAGATAGGGTGTTGTCGTTAATCATCTCTCGTCAGCAATGATTCTGGCTTTAGATCCGTATAATATTAAGACTTTATCGCCTTTTTTGAATGATGGATCAGGACCTTGTGTTAACGTGACAAGTTCTCCGTTGTTAGTTTGGACAATGTACTCGACACCATCTTGAGCAGTGATACCCTTTTCAGTAACACCACCAGCAATACCGCCTAGCAAGGCACCACCAATTGCACCGAGAATATTGGCTCTTGTACTACCGCCAATTGTAGAGCCCGCAACACCACCAGCTAAACCACCAATAGTTTTACCTGTGCTATCTGTACCTTCTACAGATATTTTTCTAACACCTACAACAACTCCTGCTCTAGTGCTATTGACCTTACCTGTACCACCTACGGAATAAGAATCGGGACTAATATTTTGCGCACAGCCAGTAACAAAAACAAGTGCAGCAATTGACAATAAAACTTTAATTTTCATATGGATAGAGAAAAAGGATAAATAACATTTATAGTTTACAGGATGAATTTAAAATTTTTTACATAAATGATAAAAGTTTTTTTTATTAACTTAGTTAATAATCAACGGTTTTATTTTTACGTTATAAAGTTATTGCATTAATTTCTTTAGCTGTTGTTCTCGCTTTGCTGTTGCATCCATGCATATAAACCATCTACCCATCGTATTGAGGCAAGACCTGTTTCTTTTCGAATGTTAGTTGCTTTTTCGTATAGTTCGATGAAGGAGATTGATGGTGAGTTTTTAAATGCAAGCGCCACTATATTTGCACCGTGAACTTCAGGTAACCAAATAACAGCATCAAAGACTTCGTTCATGATTTCTAGACTTCTGAACCGATCTGAGTCGGATCCAAAAATATTTACTGTCATCATTCCGTTTGATGAGAGAGAATTTGCACAGGCTTGGTAAAAATCGAACGTGTCATGTACAGGAGCACGTGCTAATTCATCATATAAATCGACTTGCAGGATATCAATCAGTCCTTTTTTAGATTGAGATCTAACATAATCCATGGCATCGCCTTCTATGATTCGAAGGCGATCATCTTCTTGAGGTAAATGAAAAAAATTATGGCAGATATCAATAACGTTTGGATTGAGTTCTACTGCTGTAATTTTTGCATTCGGAAAATTGTGATAACAAAATTTTGTTAGTGATGCACTTCCTAGACCCAACTGGACAATATGTGCAGGATTAGGATGAAATAACATCCAAATCATCATTTGTTGCACATATTCCAGAACAATTTCAACAGGGTTGTTGATACGCATAACACCCTGAATCCACTCAGTTCCTAGATGGAGTATAAGCAGATCCTGCTGTTCTGATAGTGTTGCTTTTGGAAAGCGGTTTGGATTTCTCGAGGTTAAATTATTTTCTTTTTTCTTTTTATACATTTATTACTCAGAGGTATTTAGTCGTAAATATTAATTTTGAATAAAACTAATATAAGACAATTAGTAAAATTTTGATTGCTCTGAAACAAGTATTGATGGGGTGACTGATGGGGCTCGAACCCACGACAACAGGAATCACAATCCTGGACTCTACCAACTGAGCTACAGTCACCACTTGGAAGATATTATTGATTTCGTCAGTATAAATTCATGTTGACGAAATATCTATTATAAAGATTTTAATTGTTACTGACAAGAAAACTTTATTTTTCTAATAAAGTATTTATTTGTTCCACATCATTGTCATTTAATATTCCCGCAGCGTACTTCAGTTTTAGTGCATTGATAATTGCATCATGCCTTGCAATTGTTAAATCACGACGTGTAGAAAAAACCTGTTGTTCAGCATCTAAAACATCAATATTGATACGAACACCAACTTCATAGCCTAATTTATTTGCTTCTAAAGCAGAAAGGCTAGAAACTTCTGCTGCTTCCAATGCTCTAATTTGAGAAAGTCCGCTATTTAAACCGAGGTAAGCTTCACGAGCGAGTTGTGCTGCATTACGCCTTGATGCAACCAAGTCATTTCTTGCCTTATCTTCAAGTGCGATAGCTTCACGTACTTTACTTGTAATAGCAAAGCCAGAGAAAATAGGGATATTCATTTGTATACCAACAGACCCTGATTCATCTGCGCGAATGTATTCTGTTGCTGTTCTAAATTCTCGTTCTGAGTTTGTGTGATTGTATCCGGCAACAAGATTGATAGTCGGATAATGACCAGCTCTTTGAATACTAATTTCTCTTTTTGCCATTTCTAAAGCAAGTTCAGAAGCTGTAACGGCATAGTTTTGTCTTTCGGAAAAGTTCACCCAAGTTTCCATTTTGTTGGGTTCAGGTGTACCTACATTAACGCCTTTGCGTAATGGAGACAGGTTATCTGGGTATTTGCCAATAATTTGTTGTAAAGCAGCTCGTTTGATTTCAAGATCACTAATGGACGCATATTCTTGAGCATCAGCCAGATCATAACGTGCTTGTGCTTCATGGACATCTGTAACAGTTGTTGTTCCGACTTCGAAACTTCGTTTTGCTGATTCTAGTTGTTCTGCGATAGCAATTTTTTGTGCTTGTGCAAAAACAAGAACATCTTGAGCTGTTAATACGTCAAAGTATGCTTTAGTTACTCGTATGATTAAATCCTGTTGTGCAGATGCAAATTGTGCTTCACTAACTGAAACCGCAAGTTTACTTTTCTCATAATTTTCATATTTTCCCCAATCAAATAGAGGCTGCGTTAAATTAACACCGTATTTTGTTTCCGATGTATGGGGGATGTGTTCATATTTGGTACGAGAATAGCTACTCGACCCGGTTACTTGCGGGAGTAGTTGTGAAAATCCTTGAACGCTTTTTTCTTGTCCTGCCATTAAAGAAGCTTTTGCACTTGCATATTGCGGATCATTGACAAGTGCTTCTTGATAAACTTGCATTAAATCTGCTGCAGATGCATTAAGTGCAAGTAAAAAAATGGCAATCAGAGATGTAATGAATCGTTTGTACATACCTTCTCCGTATACTATTGCCAAATAGTATAAGCTAAGTTTGCTTAGCTTTATGGAAGAATTTAAGAAAATTTTATTTGTTCACGCAAAAGAGGTACTGAGGTTCCAAAAAGACTGAATGATTCATAATGAGCATCATTATATTTTTTGATTAACTGAGTTTGTGTAAAAGGTGGTTGACCGATAAAAGCAACTATACGTCCGCCAGGATTAAGTATTTTGTAAAATGATTCAGACAATTTCCAAAGGGAGCCGGAAATAACGATTAAATCGTAAGTGGAATTGCTTTTCCATCCATTCGCACCATTACCCAGTTCGACAGTAACATTGGTGATATTACAGGCAGACAAATTTTGCTCAGCCCATTTTTTTAGTTCAGGTTTAATTTCTACCGTTGTTACGTGGTATGCCTTATATGCGAGTAGAGCAGCCATGAAGCCCGATCCTGTTCCTATTTCAAGAACGTTGTCGGTGTTTTTGATACAAGAAGCATGTAAAACCATTGCTTCTGTTCTTGGAGATAACATGTATTCATTATGGATTAGAGGAATTTCCGTATCAGCATAAGCGATATGTTGATATTTCTCTGGGACAAAATTTTCACGATTAATGGAAATGAAATTATCTAAAATATCTTGAGATTTGATACCGGTAGAACGAATTTGATTTTCTATCATTTTGATTTGTGATTGTCTGATAGACATAATTGAAGATGTTGTGTGTATTGTTGTCGACATCTTTTCCATATCCATACGTGACTTTATGGTGCTTTCCTGTGTCGGTATCAGCATATGTATTTCCTTGTTAATAGAAATTGTTTTAGTAAATAAAAGAAATCATTTTTTTATTGAAAACGTTCAATTATTTAATGTATGTCTAAAAAAATAAGAGAACATGATATGGAACAAATTTTTGACTTGTGATGATGGGGTATGAACGTTTTTTTGGTATTTTTAAAATAAAATCAAATTGACATGAAAAGGGAATAAAGAATTAAATTAGGAAGATGTGTTCGATTGTGATAAAACAGATAAGAAAACAAGTTGTTACAAAAGAACGGTCTAATTTGTAAAAAATGTCAGTAAAATCAATTTATTTGTCTTTGGAAATAGGATGACTTGAAGATGTTCAATTTGAAGGCACTTTCTCAAAAATGGGCTGGAATAACTAAAAAACAACGTTTTTTAGTCATAGGAGCAGTTATTATATTTTTCATTATTGTTATCGCCTGGTTTATGAGAGGAGGGGATAACAAAATTCAATATAAAACGGCAACTATAGAAAAAGGTTCTATCACAGCAAGTGTTTCTTCATCAGGAACAATCAATCCAGTTATTTCCGTTCAGGTAGGATCTCAAGTTTCTGGTCAAATTAAAGAAATTTATATTGATTTTAATAGCGAAGTAAAAGAAGGGCAGCTCATTGCACAGATTGATCCTGAGACATTTAAATATAAAGTTGAGCAAGTACAGGCAGATGTGGATTCTGCTAAAGCACAAGCACTAATGCAACGTGCCGAGTTAGCAAGACAGCGTGTCAATTTGGCAAATGCAAAAATTGATATGGAGCGGAGATTAAAGTTAGTGGATAGAGGATTTTTATCTCCAGCAGAAAGAGATACGGTCAAAACCACATATAACGCTCAGTTAGAGTTAGTCAAAGTTGGTGAGGCAAATGTAAAAAATGCAGAAGCTTCTGTTAAGCAGAAAGAAGCCTTGTTAGCTCAAGCAAAAATTGATTTAGAAAGAACAGCTATTCGTTCTCCTGTAAATGGAACTGTGATCCAAAAAACGGTAGAAGCAGGTCAAACTGTTGCAGCAAGTTTGCAAGCGCCAGAGCTTTTTGTCATAGCAGAAGATCTAACAGATATGCAGGTAGAAACCTCTATTGATGAATCTGAAATCGGACGTATTCGTGTCGGTCAAAAAGCAACTTTTACTGTTGATTCATATCCAGGAAGAACATTTGAAGGAGAAGTAAAACAGATTCGTTTAGCTGCTCAAAATGTATCTAATGTAATTACATATATTGTTATTGTGAGTGCGCCAAATCCTAAAAAAGAGTTGTTACCGGGCATGACAGCGAATGTAAAAATTGTGTTGGATACGCGCAATAATGTCAAACTGATACCAAATTCAGCAACTCGTTTTAGATTACCTAATACTGAAACGGCAACAAAAGCAGCTGCACGAACAGGTCGAGGAAATTGGATTCCTGCTTTTATTGAGAAGATGACAAAATCATTGTCACTGACTGATGAACAAAAAACTCAAGCTGAAACAATTTTGACTGAAATACGGAAAAAAATGGCATTTGCTCATCAATCACCAGAATCTGATAGGAAAAAGCAAATAGAAAAAGCCAAAAATGAAATGCGTCAACAAATTGCGACGATTTTAAATGAGGAGCAAAAGGTCAAGTTCCAGCAAATGAGTTCTGAATATGATGATCGAATGAGTAGCAGTACAACAGGGCGTATTTATGTACTTGAAAATGAAAAACCTGTTGAGATGAATGTTCGTTTAGGATTATCTGATGGGGTAATGACAGAGTTGATGAGTTCTAATCCGCCAGAGGGGAAAAAAGTGATTGTTGGTACTGTATCATCTGGAAATGGTGCAAGCAGTAGTCAGTCATCACGTGGACCACGTTTATTCTAATTAGTAAAGTTTATGGCAAAACTGTTGGAAACATATCATTTGGTAAAAGAGTATGTAACAGGAGAAAACCGGGTTTTTGCTCTAAATGACGTCTCTATTAGTATTGATGAAAAAGAGTTCGTCGCGATTATGGGGCAATCCGGTTCTGGGAAATCAACTTTCATGAATTTGATTGGTTGTTTGGATATTCCCACTTCTGGAGAGTATTACTTAAATGGTGAAAAAGTTTCTGATATGAATGGAGATCAACTGGCGTTGATTCGTAATCGTCAGATTGGCTTTGTTTTTCAGCAATTTAATCTTTTGCCACGAACTACTGCTTTAGAAAATGTAGAACTTCCGCTTTTATATGCAGGTGTTCCTGCAGAAGAACGCAAAGAAAGAGCCTTAGCTAGATTAACGGAAGTGGGTCTTGGAGCGAGAGTTCATCATACTCCAGCAGAACTTTCAGGGGGACAACAACAAAGGGTCGCTATTGCGAGAGGACTGGTTAACAATCCATCGCTGATTTTGGCAGACGAGCCAACAGGAGCATTAGATTCTCGGACAAGTATTGAAATTATGGCACTCATGCAGAAGTTATCCAGGGAAGGTATGACTATTGTGATTGTGACGCATGAACCTGAGATTGCGAGCTTTACTGACCGTATTATTACTTTTCGTGATGGTAAGGTGCTTTCTGATATTTCTAATAAACCCAACGATGCATTAAAAGAGCTTGAAAAATATCCACAACATGAGGTTCGTAAATGAATCTTGTAGCGACTTTCCGTATTGCAATTAATGCCCTGCGTTTGAACAAAATGCGTTCAATGTTAACGATGCTTGGCATTATTATTGGGGTAGGTGCCGTCATCACCATGATTGCAGTTGGTGGCGGTGTTAAAGAGAAAGTACAGAGTCAGATTAAAAGCTTGGGATCTAATCTGATTATGATCATGCCTGGTTCTACTACGGCATCTGGCGTTAGGATGGGAACAGGGGCAAATCAGAATTTAACTGAAGATGACGCCATAGCTATTGCGAGAGAAATTCCAGAAGTTCAATTATCAGCACCAATGAATCGTGGTGGTGCTCAGGTTGTTGCTGGAGGTAATAACTGGGCAACGCAGGTATATGGTGTGACACCAGACTGGTTTGAGGCAAGAGATTGGCCTCTTGAGGAAGGGCGTATTTTTGAACAGACGGAGATGCAAGGCTCAGCTAAAGTGATTATTTTAGGACAGACGGTTGTTCAGGAGTTATTTGGTGATGCCGACCCTATTAATCAGATAGTACGAGTTAAAAACATTCCTTTTACAGTGATAGGTGTTTTATCTCGAAAAGGTCAGAGCATGATGGGAACAGACCAAGACGATACAGCGGTTATTCCTATTTCTACGCATCGCAATCGTGTTTTTGGTAATCAACAAGGTAAATTACGTCGTGTTAATGTTATTCAGGTAAAAGTTTGGGAAGATGCCAATATGAAAGATGCTGAGACGAATATCAGAGATCTTATGCGTCAAAGACAACGAACTTTGCCAGGACAGGAAGATCAGTTCACAATGAGAAACTTAACGGAAATCCTTGAGGCACAAGAAGCTTCGTCTGAAGTGATGACGTTACTGTTGGCAGCGGTTGCATCCGTATCCTTACTGGTTGGTGGGATTGGTATTATGAATATTATGCTTGTTTCTGTTACAGAACGGACAAGAGAAATTGGGCTTCGGATGGCAATTGGGGCAAGATCAAAAGATATTCTGACGCAATTTTTAGTAGAAGCAATTACATTATCCTTAATTGGAGGGTTAATCGGTATTCTTGTTGGTATTGCTGGTTCTTATTTAATTGCTTATTTTGCAGGATGGGCAACCAAGTTGTCTGTTCATTCTATTTTCCTGGCGGTGGGTTTTTCAGCAACAATAGGTATCTTTTTTGGTTATTATCCAGCACGAAAAGCATCAAGATTATTACCAATTGAAGCGCTTCGATATGAATAAGGCATTCTTTTTTCTAATAAGAAAATTTTTTATTAGGTGCTGATATTTAGTCTAAAAGATCAATCATCAAAACAGGTAAAATAATAGTTTTTATCTTTTTCGTAGTAATTTCATGGATATCATTTATGCGCTCAAGGCCTTTATTATGGGGCTCGTTGAGGGTTTTACAGAGTTTTTACCGATTTCATCTACAGGGCATCTGATTTTGGCAGGAAGTCTTTTAGATTTTACAGGTGAAAAAGCAAAGGTATTTGAAATTGCTATTCAATCAGGAGCAATGTTATCTGTATGCTGGGTATATCGACAGCGTATTCAAGAAACTATTGCAGGTGCATTTACTCGTTCTCAATCAAGAAAGTTTATTTTTAATTTAGTCCTTGCTTTTTTACCGGCTGCTATTGCAGGTGTTTTATTAAGCGGAATGATAAAGAACTTTTTGTTTTCTCCAGTTTATGTTGCTACAGCATTTATTCTTGGAGGCTTGATTATTATTTGGGTCGAACGACGAAATCGATTAAATCCTTCTTTAGCTCGAATACATTCTATAGATGAAATGACACCACTTGATGCAATAAAAGTCGGTATTGCTCAGGTTTTTGCTTTGATTCCTGGTACTAGTCGTTCTGGCGCGACAATTATGGGGGCGATGCTTTTTGGTATATCAAGAAAAGCGGCAACAGAATTTTCTTTTTTCCTCGCTATACCGACTCTATTTGGAGCAAGTGTTTATTCGGTTTGGAAAGAATGGCATCTTTTTTCAATGGGAGACTTGCCTATTTTTACCATTGGTAGTATCGGTGCTTTCATTGCCGCATTTTTATGTGTACGTTGGTTATTGCAGTACATCAGTACACATGATTTCACGGTTTTTGCCTGGTATCGAATCGTTTTTGGGATTTTTATTATTATTAGTGCCCATTATGGTTGGGTAGCTTGGGTTGAATAATGTTGGTGAGAAGTTTTCTGATTTATTACTGAACGAGAGTAAATAAATTGGTTCGTTTCGTATCAACAGAAATGATTAATCCTTTTAAATTCGTTGAAATTCTGCCCAAGTTGTTTTCCCAAATAATAGGGGCATTTGCTTTTAGATCAGCCTGGCTATGAATAATTAAGACCTTTCCAGGAAATTTGTTAGCGCTCCTTTTTATGAGTTGTCGAGTTTCTTTAAATCCATCTCGTTTTGCTGTTTTTTGAAATGGATTTCCATCACAAATAATAACGAGACCTTTAAGGTTATTTCGTTTAGCTAGTATAAAAGAACGTTTTAACCAGCGTTCATTCGCTAGTAGCCTTTCTTCAAATTCATTATTCCTACCTGCTGCATTTAAATAGTGATTGTTTTCTGCTGGTAAATTGAGTGTGATGAAAAAAATGGGACCATATTGCCAATACGTGTTTTCTGGAAAATCAGGATATCGGGAACTATGCGATTGACGAACAAGTGGTATTTCATCTGTACCGAAAGCCGTTTCTGTGTCAAATAAAATTTCTCTTAAACGTTGTAAGCGTTCTATACGAATATCATTTCCGTTTTGGTTTTTGCATCCGATCCAGTCTTTTCCGGCTAAAGAGAAAAAAATGGGTTTTTTTGAGGACTTCAGTAGATTTATTTTTTCGTAGTATATGTCATCTGTACAAGGTTCTTCATTGGATCGAAGTCCATTGATGACGGCAAAAGATAATTGAGAAGATTCAATCTGATTAATTTGGTTTTGCCATTGCGTGTTTGTAACCGACGTTGGATGATCTAAAACAGAAAATTGAAATGGAGTAGAAGCATTTGAAGAGTCCGCAAAAAGAGGGCAAGAGATAAAAACAAAAATGAGAAAAAAAAGCCAGTTTTTTTGCATGAATTCAAACGAGGGAAATCTGTTTAGATTTTTATATTTGCATTTGTTCTAGTTTATTGTATTTTAAATAGTTTTTCTTTCAAATTATAGAGTTGATTTAAAGCTTCTCTTGGAGAAAGTGAATCAACATCCAGTTCTTCCAAGTGCTGAATAATATTTTCTGCTTCAGGAGAAATAACGGGATCTGGTTTTGTTTCTTCAAATGGTTTTTGAACAAAAAGATTCATTTGCGATTGAGTTGGAATAAAATGAGATTCCAATGTCGTTAAATGATTGCGAGCTGTTCGGATAACTGCAGGGGGAACACCGGCCAGTTTTGCAACTTGTATTCCGTAGCTTTGTGAAGCGGGTCCTGGTTGAACGGCATGTAAAAAGACAATATTGTCTTTGTGTTCAACAGCAGATAAATGAATGTTTTCTGCCGTCACATAAGTTTCCGGTAGCTGCGTTAATTCAAAATAATGCGTCGCAAAAAGGGTAAAGCTTTGGTTTTTTTCGATCAAATGATTTGCAATAGCCCAGGCAAGCGCTAACCCATCAAAAGTAGATGTGCCACGTCCGACTTCATCCATAAGAACCAATGACTGATTAGTTGCATTGTTAAGAATGGCAGCGGATTCCGTCATTTCCACCATAAAAGTTGATCTGCCTCCAGCCAAGTCATCAGCCGCTCCAATTCTAGTAAAAATACGATCAATAGGACCGATTGTTGCGTTACTTGCAGGAACAAAACTACCTATGTATGCCAAAAGAACAATTAAAGCAATTTGGCGCATATAGGTTGATTTACCACCCATATTAGGACCTGTAACGAGTAAGAAGCGACGTTTATCTGATAGATCACAGTTATTAGCGATAAAACGCTCAATTCGTGTTTCAACGATGGCATGTCGTCCTTGCGTGATTTGAATACAAGGATGATTGACGAGTTCAGGAAGACACCAGTTATTCTGTTGTGCATGTAGAGCGAGCGTGATTAAAGTGTCCAGTTGTGCGACTTCTTTTGCAATTCGTTGTAATGATTCAATAAAAGGTGCAAGATCGATAAGGAGTTGATCATATATTGTTTTTTCCAGAACTAAAGCGCGTTCTCTTGCAGATAAAACTCTATCTTCAAAAGTTTTTAATTCTGGTGTGATATATCGTTCTGCATTTTTTAGCGTTTGTCTTCTACGATAATTATCTGGAACTTTAGAAGTTTGTCCGTGTGTTACTTCTATATAAAATCCATGGACTCGGTTGTACTCAACACGAAGATTAGCAATGCCAGTTCGTTCTCTTTCACGAGCTTCTAAGTCAATTAAAAATTGGCTTGCATTTTCTGCCAGAGAGCGTAATTCATCGAGTTCAGCATTAAACCCCGTCAGAATAACGCCGCCATCACGGATTTGTGTTGAGGGTTCTGGTGCTATTGCTCTTTCTAATAGATCCAAACACTCAAAAGGAGTTGCTATGGCGTGATAAATCGTACGCAATAACGGAGCACTATCATTGATAGCACATTGTGCAAGATAAGAGCGTAGTTGGGGTAATTGTTTTAGTCCATCCCTTAAAGTTGAAAGGTCTCTTGGTCGTGCAGATAGTAATGCGATTCGTGCGGCAATACGTTCAATGTCAGGAAAATGAGAAAGGGTGCTCCGAAGACCATCAATAACGCTTGCTTCAAGTAATGCAGAAATAGAGACGTGTCGAGATTGAGCAATGGTTTGATCACGATGGGCATGGTGAATCCAATGTCTTAACATTCGAGAACCCATTACCGTGCAACAACGATCCAGTTCTGATAACAAAGTTGGAGACGTGATTCCATTTTCACTTGCACGGATAGGTTCTGTTAATTCAAGATTTCTACGGGTTGCCGCATCCATTCCAATGAAATCATTTTCGGTTTCAACAATAATTTGTTTAACGTGTTGCAATCCTTGAGATTGTGTTGATTCTGCATATCGCAAAAGAGCACCTGCTGCACCGAGTGCAGAGGTCATATTTTGAGCACCATATCCATCAAGTGTGTTTACACCTAATTGCGTGAGTAATAATTTTTGGCCACTATCAATATCAAAATGCCAATCTGGTAACGTTACAATTCTGCCAGGAATTGTTTCAGGCAAGTATTTACTGGTGTTTTCTGCTAAAAGAATTTCTGCGGAACTGATTCTTTCAATTTCTTGTAAAAGTCGATTAGTTAAGTTTTTTTCATTTAATGGAATCTCTAATAAATAGATGATGCCATTAGATAAAGAAAGCCATGCTAATCCCAGCGTGGCATTTTTTCGTTCATTTTTTATCGAAATTGCGAGAAGAGGACGATTTGCTTTTTCTGGTAATAATCCCGTATCTGTAAGCGTTCCTGGTGTGACTACACGTACCACTTTTCGTTCAACAGGGATTCGACTTCCGGCAGTTGGGTTTCCGATTTGTTCACAGATGGCAACGGATTCACCTGCAGCAACTAGTTTTGCTAGATATTGTTCGACAGAGTGGTAAGGAACACCGGCCATTTGAATTGGGTTACCGCCGATAGATCCGCGTTGTGTTAGCGTAATTCCTAAAAGGCGTGAGGCATGAACTGCGTCATCATAAAAAAGTTCATAAAAATCACCCATTCTGTACAGCAGTAGTTTATCAGTGTGCTCTGATTTGATACGCAAATATTGCTGCATCATTGGGGTGAGTTTGGTTTGTTCAGATGACGTTTTCCCCATGTGTGACTAGTCTTGTTAAGGTTAAAAAAATGCAAACTACATTTTAATACTTGGCAGATAAACAAAAAAGAGCGTCACAAAATATGACGCTCTTTTATAAGAAATGCAAAGTATTCAATCAATTAGTTTTTGCTTTGATCAACTAATTTATTTTTTGCAATCCAAGGCATCATTGCACGCAGTCTTTCACCAACTTGTTCGATTTGGTGTTCTGCATTCAAACGGCGACGAGAAGTTAACATTGGAGAGCCTGCTTTGCTTTCCAAGATAAAGCTTTTTGCGTATTCACCAGTTTGAATATCTTTCAGACAAGCACGCATTGCTTTTTTGCTTTCATCGGTAATGACTTTAGGACCAGTTACGTATTCACCATATTCCGCATTATTGGATACGGAGTAGTTCATGTTTGCAATACCACCTTCGTAGATCAAGTCAACGATGAGTTTCATTTCGTGCAAACATTCAAAGTAAGCCATTTCTGGAGCGTAGCCTGCTTCAACCAGAGTTTCGAAACCTGCTTTGATCAACTCAACTACACCACCACATAAAACAGCTTGTTCACCGAAAAGGTCAGTTTCGGTTTCTTCTTTGAATGTGGTTTCAATGATACCAGCACGACCACCGCCATTTGCCATTGCGTAAGAAAGTGCGATATCACGAGCAACACCTGAACGGTCTTGGTAAACAGCGATCAAGTGAGGAACACCACCACCTTGAGTGTAGGTGGAACGTACTGTATGACCAGGTGCTTTTGGAGCAATCATAATTACATCCAGATCTGCACGAGGTACAACTTGACCGTAGTGGATATTAAAACCATGAGCAAAAGCTAAAACTGCACCTTGTTTTGCATATGGAGCTACGCTGTTGTTATAAACTTCAGCAATATTTTCATCTGGTAACAAAATCATAACAACATCAGCAACTTTTACAGCTTCGCTAACTTCTGCTACTTTCAAACCAGCATTTTCAGCTTTGCTCCAAGAACCACCACCTTTACGCAGACCGACGATAATATCGCAGCCTGAGTCATTTAAGTTGAGTGCATGAGCATGTCCTTGTGAGCCATAACCAATAATAGCGACTTTTTTTCCTTTGATCAGGGACAGGTCGCAGTCTTTGTCATAAAAAACATTCATGATATTTCCTAAATATATCTAAACAAATATTAATAATTTAGAGTTTTAAAATACGTTCGCCACGACCAATACCTGATCCTCCGGTGCGAACTGTTTCTAAAATTGCTGTACGATCAAGTGCTTCGATAAATGCATCTAATTTTGCCTTATCACCAGTTAACTCAATCGTGTATGAACGATCACTAACATCAATGATGTTGCCACGGAAGATATCTGTTGTCCGTTTGATTTCTTCACGTTCTTTACCGACTGCACGAACTTTGATTAGCATCATTTCACGTTCAACATAAGCGCCATCTGTTAAATCAACAATTTTGACGATCTCAATTAAACGATTCAGATGTTTTGTAATTTGCTCAATGACTTCATCAGAGCCACTGGTAACAATTGTCATACGAGACAAAGTAGGGTCTTCTGTTGGAGCAACATTTAATGTTTCAATGTTATATCCACGTGCTGCGAAAAGTGCAACAACTCGTGCCAGAGAACCCGCCTCGTTTTCTAAAAGGATAGAGATAATATGGCGCATGCTTACTTATCCTCCATACTCATAATCATTTCTGTCAATCCTTTACCTGCTTTAACCATTGGCCATACATTTTCTGTTGGGTCAACTTTGATGTTAACAACAACAAGCTTATCTTTTTGAGCGAAAGCTTGTTTTAATGCATTTTCAACATCTTCGACTTTATCAACATTAATGCAGACGTGTCCGTAAGATTCAACCAATTTTTCAAAGTCAGGCAAAGCGGTTAAATAGGTTTCTGAATAGCGGGATTGGTATTCCAAGCGTTGCCATTGCTGTACCATACCTAAAACACCATTATTCAATAAAATGATTTTTGGTGTCAGGTTGTATTGTTTACATGTTGCCAGTTCCTGAATATTCATTTGGAAAGAAGCTTCACCGGTAACACAAACAACAGTTTCATCAGGGTGAGCCATTTGAACACCCATCGCAAAAGGTAAACCAACGCCCATTGTGCCAAGACCACCTGAGTTGAACCAACGACGTGGTTTATCAAAGCGGTAGTATTGAGCAGCCCACATTTGGTGTTGTCCAACATCTGAAGTGACAAAGGCATCACCTTTGGTAACTTCCCAGAGTTTTTCAATAACGTACTGTGGTTTGATGATATCGTTTGATTTTTCGTAACTGAGACAATTTCTTTCGCGCCAGATATTAATTTGTTTCCACCAATCTTCAATTGCTTTTGTATTGCTTGGAGAAACATTTTCGAGTTGATCTAACATTTCCTGCAGAACATCTTTGACGTTACCAACAATAGGTACATCAACTTTGACACGTTTAGCGATGGAAGATGGATCAATATCAATGTGGATAACTTTACGTTTGAATTGTCCGAAATGTTCAGGATTACCGATAACACGGTCATCAAAACGTGCACCGATAGCAATTAACAAATCAGAATTTTGTACAGCCAGATTTGCTTCGTAAGTTCCATGCATACCTAACATGCCTATGTATTTATCACTGCTAGCGCGATAACCCCCCAGTCCCATTAAGGTATTGGTACATGGATAACCTAATTTATCAACAAGTTTATTTAATTCTGGGGCTGAGTCGGAGAGGATAACACCACCGCCTGTGTAAATAACTGGGCGTTCAGCTTGTAACATTAATTGAATTGCTTTTCTGATTTGTCCTGTATGCCCTTTATCAATTGGCTTGTATGAGCGCATTTCGATATCTTTAGGATAATTGTAAGGCGCAGGGAGCATACTGACATCTTTTGGTATATCAATCAGGACAGGTCCTGGGCGACCAGTTGATGCAATGTAAAAAGCTTTTTTAACAGTTTCAGCTAATTTGCTGACATCTTTTACAAGGAAATTATGTTTGACGCATGGGCGAGTAATACCGATAGCATCACTTTCCTGGAAAGCATCCTGACCAATAAAATGGGTTGGAACTTGTCCACTGATGACAATAATAGGAATAGAGTCCATGTACGCAGTAGCAAGTCCGGTAACAGCATTGGTTAAACCAGGTCCGGATGTGACAATAGCAACTCCCACTTTACCGGAACTTCTTGCATATGCATCGGCTGCGTGAACAGCAGCTTGTTCGTGGCGTACAAGGATATGTTTAAATTTATCCTGTTTGTAAATGGCGTCATAGATGTACAGTACGGCACCACCAGGGTAACCGAAAACATGTTCGACACCTTCTTCGGCAAGACAACGCACCAGAATTTCGGAGCCTGTCAATTCTAAACTCATACTTCTTCCTTTCAAGGTCCATTGGAAATTGATCGGATGTTCTTTCCTGTCGAATAAATCATACATTTATTATGGGTATGAAATTCTCGTGCTTATGACACGGGTCAGAACAAACAGTTTTAGCGATAAAGCAATTTTTCAGGCCGCATTGTGTGCCGCCGTCGGGTAATATCCTTTTTATAATAATGATATAAAAATATTGAAACCCATAATTTTAACTGGTATTTGCGAAAAAAGGCAGTTATTTGTTAGTATTAGCTTCTCTTAAAGGGGTTTTAGACATCATTTGTTTTATAGCTGTGTTTTACATGCAATTGAAATGGCTACTGATAAAGAATTATCTGATTTTCTTGCAAATGTAGAACGCAAAGCTTTTAAACAAGCCATTTATGCGGTAAAGAAAGAAGAGTCTGCGCTTGATATAGTTCAAGATGCCATGATTCGATTAGCAGAGAAATATGGAGATAAACCGGTTTCGGAATTTCCAATGCTTTTTCAACGTATTTTGCAAAATACGATCTATGATTATTTTCGCCGCGAAAAAATAAGAAATACATGGGTAAGTTTGCTGTCTGATCGTCTATCTTCTGATGATTTGGTAACAGATATAGAACGGCAAAATGTGTTCATGGAAGCAGTAGAGGAATCGAGTGCTGATAAATTTGAGCGGGCACAGATTTTGACTATTCTTGAAAACGAAATACAAAAATTACCAACACGTCAACGAGAAGCGTTTCTCATGCGTTACTGGAATGATATGGATGTTGCAGAAACAGCAGCGGTTATGCAATGTTCGGCAGGAAGTGTCAAAACGCATTGTTCACGAGCAACGCAGGCTCTTGCCAAGGCACTTAAATTAAAAGGTATAGAACTATGAATACGCAAGAAGAAAATTTCGCGTACAAAGTGCGACATGCTTTAAATCAGAAATTGGAAGATTTGCCTGATAATGTTACGGAAAGATTAGCAAAAGCCAGACAAGTAGCTGTTTCTCGGAAAAAACAAACTTCACCTATTTATGTCAGAGTATTGAGGGAGGCGTTTGCAGGGGGATCTGGTTCTGTTTCATCCCCATTTTCATGGATTGGGCAATTAAAATTAGGGCTGCCTGCTCTTGTTTTAGCAATAGGTTTATTTGGCATTGTTCACTATGAAGAACAACGTCATATCAGTGAGACGGCTGCTATCGATATGGCTGTTCTTTCTGATGAGTTGCCACCCGCTGCCTATACGGATATCGGTTTTAGCGCTTATTTGGAACGATATGGGGCTTAATTAATGCACTTTTTTAGCCGTCGTCTTCGAATATGGTTTCTTGTTGCCTTCGCTTTTTTAGCTTTGGTAGTGATCATTATTGGTGTGACGAGGGTAGTTAATCCAGCGTTTAATTTGATGGAACTGATTGGTTTGGGGGAAAGTGAGGTATTGGTGGCTTCTCGAACCAAACCATATTGGAGTCAACTTACTGAAAAACAGAAAAGTTATCTTGCGCCACTAGAAAAATATTGGGACAAAATTACTGTAGCCAGAAAGAAAAAATGGCTGCAAATTGCTCAGCGTATGGGCCAGATGTCTCCTCAGGAAAGGGCGCGTCTTCAGGAACGAATCCAAGTATGGGTTAATTTAACACCGCAAGAACGTAAAGAAGCCCGACAAAATTATTTGAATGCCAAAAAGCTTGGAATTAAAGACAAATCATTGCAATGGTTGGAGTATCAAAACTTACCGGAACAGGAAAAAAAGAAATTTGTTGCAAAAGCTCGACGAAAACGTCGTATTGCTGAGCCAAAAGAACAAAAAACTGAAATTCAAGTGATACAATCAGAACCTAAGGAAGAGAAAAAATTACCCGTTAAAGAAGAGATACCAGAGTATTGGCGATAATTTAAAAAAATAGTTTTTTGTTGTTGTTTTGCTATTGATTTCGATTTACCCCCCCCCCTTAAAATAGATCACTAAGGGTGGGTTCAAAGCACAGTAAAGCTGGGCTTTAGATTTTTAAGTAGCATAAAACTATAAGGAAAAAGTATGCAATTTATTAATCAGCAAAGTAGGTGGGTGAAGTTTTTATTTTTGATACCGCTTTTCTTTTGTTTAAATGCATTTGCTACTTCAAAAACAATTCTTGTATTAGGCGATGGCTTTTCTGATGAACATGAACTTGAAGAGGGTTCTGGTTGGGTATCTCTTTTAGGTGAAAGATTAAAACAGCATAATTTGTCGTATCAAATTGTTAATGCCAGTATGTTTGGTGAAACAACATCAGGTGGGGTTTCTCGACTACCTGAGCTTTTAAAGACTTATGCCCCTGAAATTATCGTTATCGAATTAGGCTTTAATGATGTCATGCGAAAGACACCATTATCTCTTATTGGTACCAATATTCGCACGATGATACGTTATTCCTTTTTAGCCGATTGCAAAGTTTTAGTTTTAGGTATGCGTCTTCCTGATGAATACGGGGAACTTTACGCAAGACAATATACAAGGCTTCATGAGCAAATTACTAATGAAACCAATACCAAATTGGTGCCGTATTTCTTGTCGGGTATGCACAAACACAATATCAAGGATTTTGAGAGTATTTATTCTTCAACACATGCGCAATTTATCATTTTAGATAATGTATGGGCGCATCTTTTCCCTTTATTAAGTAAATAAATTATTTTTCGTTATTTTTGTTGAGTCGATTTTTTCGTGCCTCTTTAGGTGAAACAGCAAGAGGACGATAAATTTCAATACGGTCGTTTTCTTCAACGAACGTATCTAGTGGCTTTACTTCACTAAAAATACCAACGAATCCTTCAGTTAACTTTATTTTTTTTGAGATTTTTTGAATACCACTCAATTCTATGGCTTCTCGGATAGTCGTTTTTGGTTTGACTTGCACGGTCAGCAAGATGGATGTTTTTGAATCGGCGTAGCTGACTTGCACAGGAAAACGTTCCTCTTTTTGTTGTGAGCTCGCAAAAAATGAAGAAGATTTAAGATTGACCATATACGGATCTTGCTCGTTGATGGAAAGAATCGACAAGAGAAATTGATACTATATCAAAAATAGGGGCTAACATTTTTTCAAATAGGAAATTAGAAAACTCATAATTTAGCTCCAGATCGACCCGACTTCTGTTTTCTTGCAATTCTGTAAAGGTCCATTTGCCATCAAGTTGTTTAAAGGGACCTTTTTCCAGGGTCATTGTTATGGATTTGAAAGCGGTATTGTAATTTTTTGTTGTAAAACTTTGTTTAAATCCATGAAAATCAATCACCATTGTTGCTAAAACAGAGTGGTCTTTTTCTTGCGGTTGTACGAGTGTTTGTGAACACCACGGTAAAAATTCAGGATATTTTTCAATATCTGTTACCAGGTTATACATTTTTTCTGCACTGTAACCGACAATAGCTGTTTTACGTACGTTTTTCATGGAAAATATTATATTTGATAGAATCGCTTTTCATACGAGTATAAATGGGTTTGAACATGACTATAACCGATAATAAAAAAGCTTTTCATGATTATTTTATAGAGGAAAGATTTGAAGCGGGTATTGTTTTGGAAGGATGGGAAGTTAAAGCTATCCGGGCAGGACGAATTCAGCTCAAAGAATCTTACGTTATTGTGCGTAATGGCGAAATTTTTCTGTTTGGTGCGCATGTGAGCCCTCTATCAACAGCATCAACACACGTTCAACCTGATCCGACCCGTACTCGTAAGCTTTTATTGCATGGATCTGAAATTAGTAAATTAATCGGTAAAGTTGAAAGAGCCGGATATACCTTGGTTCCTTTAAATTTACATTATTCACGGGGACGTATTAAGTGTGAGGTTGGTTTAGCTAAAGGTAAAAAACAATACGACAAAAGAGATTCCATTAAAGAAAGAGACTGGCAACGAGAACAGCAACGAATCATGAAACAAAACAGACGATAGTTATTATGCGTCATTAGCAGAGTCAATCTCATCAAAAATGAAATTAATTTCTTCTGTATATTTCTCTAAAAACAGAACCTTTTTTATTTCATACAGCGTGCGCATATAGTTTTGAGAATCGAGTTCGTTTTCGATCAGATCAATTTGCTCTTTGATACGGTGTTGTAATTGCTCGCTGAGCCATTCTAGTTGCTCTAAATTTTTTTCGATGCGCGCATTATCAATATAACCTCGCCATTCAATCTGCTCAAAAATAAAATCCGTTGGGATGGAAAGATGTGAAACCGAATCAAAAGAGTAACCTTTTATCGAACAAAGGTGAGTAGCTCGTTTGATGGGATGGCATAGTGTTTGATAGGCGTCAGTGGCTTTTTCAACATTTTCTGGCGATACGCTTGCACAGACTTTTTGAAATGCGACATCCAACGCCTTTTTATCTAATGCATATTTTTCTGGTAACTGAAAAAAAGCAAAATAATTTGGCATGTTTTAAACCTGATTTTTAGAAACTAAAGCTGTTTCCGCAGGTACAGGTGTGTCTGACATTAGGATTGTTGAATTGAAATTTTTCAGCCAAGCCTTGTCTAACTAAATCCAGTTCTGTTCCCTGTAAAAAAGGCAGGTTATGTGATTCAATAAAAATCGTAATGCCTGAAGACTCAAAAGCGACATCAGATGCGGTTGGTTTTTCAACATATTCCAGTTTATGCGTCATACCAGAACATCCTGAATATTCGATGCTAATTCGTACGCCAACACAGTTTTCCTGTTTTTCAATAAAACGGCGAATATGTTTAGCTGCTTTTTCCGTTAATGTGATTGCCATATGAACCCCGTTTAATTTGTATTTTGTTGTTTGTAATTTTGTATGGCTGCTTTAACAGCATCTTCAGCCAGAATAGCACAATGAATTTTGGAAGGTGGAAGCTCTAATTCATTCACAATAAGTACATTTTTGACGTCAAGTGCTTTATCCAAAGTTTTGCCTTTGATTAATTCTGTAACAAGTGAAGATGCGGCAATTGCTGAGCCACAACCAAAAGTTTTAAAACAAGCATCTTCGATGACTTGTTTTTCGTTTACTTTGATTTGCAATTGGATCACAGTACCTGATGATGGAGAGCCAACCATGCCAGTTCCGATATTTTGCTTGATTTCGAATTTGCCGACATTGCGAGGGTTTTCGTAGTGATCAAGGACTTTTTCTGAATAATTCATGAAGCACTCCATTCAATAGCAGCAAGATCAACACCTTCCTTGTACATGTCCCATAAAGGCGAAATTGCACGAAGTTTTGCTACCTGTTTTTTGACAAGTTCAACTGCAAAGTCAACGTCTTCTTTTGATGTAAATCGCCCGATGGTAAAACGAATGGAACTGTGCGCCAATTGATTACTTCGTCCTATTGCACGTAAAACATGAGAAGGTTCAAGTGAAGCTGAAGTACAAGCAGAACCTGATGAAACAGCTAATCCTTTTAACGACATCATTAATGCCTCTCCCTCGATATAAGGAAAGCTTGCATTGATATTGTGAGGAATACGTTTTCTTAAGTCTCCGTTAAAGATGATAGCTTCAATTTCTTCCAAGCCTTTTCTTAACCGTTTGGAAAGCGTACGAATTCGTCTGATTTCTTTTTGCATTTCTTCTTTTGCAATACGAAATGCTTCACCCATGCCGACGATTTGATGAGTTGCCAGTGTACCTGAACGTAATCCATGTTCATGACCGCCACCATGCATTTGAGTAGTTAAGCGAACGCGGCGACGAACAAAAAGTGCGCCAATTCCCTTGGGACCATAGACTTTGTGAGCAGTTAAGGTTAAGAGATCAATAGGAATTTCTTCAAGATTGATTTCAAGTTTTCCAACAGCTTGGGCGGCATCACAATGAAAAATGATACGTTTTTTTCGGCATAGCTCAGCAATTTCAGCAATAGGCTGAATAACACCGATTTCATTATTGACCCACATAATGGAAACCAGAATGGTTCCTGGTTTCATTGCTGCTTCAAGCTGTTTGATTGTAATGAGGCCTTTTTCATTTGGCGTCAAATAAGTGACTTCAAAACCTTGTTGCTCAAGTTCTTGCAAGGTATCTAAAACAGCTTTATGTTCTGTTTTAACTGTAATAATGTGTTTGCCGCGATATTGGTAAGCGTTGGCAGCACCTTTTAGCGCTAGGTTATTACTTTCTGTGGCACCAGATGTGAAAATAATTTCACGATCAGTTGCATGAATTAGTGATGCAATATGATTTCTTGCTTCTTCTACTGCTGTTTTAGCTGCCCAACCGTAAGGATGACTGGTGGATGCAGCATTGCCAAAATGTTCATAAAGATACGGAACCATTTTTTCAACAACACGGGGATCAACCGGTGTTGTTGCAGAATAATCCATATAAACAGGATAAGCTGTTTCAGAGGATGCATCTGAAAAGTTGATCTGACAGACAGTTTTTGAGATTGGTATGTTCATGGTTTCTTTACAAGGTTTTAAAAATCATACATAGGTTTGTGACCATGAATGGTTTATCCGACTTCATATGTTTTGTTATTCAATAAGCTTGAATTATTGCAAGTTGTTTAAGGATACATTCTTTTAGGCGATTTTGCAGAAAGTTGCAATGAAAACAATTTTTATGTTGAGATTATTATCAATAATAAAAAATTTTAAGTACGGATGACAGTATTGAAGACAACCAAAAGCATCAAGAGCAGTAAATAAGGTTGTTTATTGTTGTTTTTGCATTCTAACATAGATAAATTTGAGAGAAAAAAGAGGCTAAGTGTTATTTTTGTTTGAATAATTACAATAAAAAATTGCCTTTTTTTTTATCCCTGTTATAATCCTCATTCTTTAGGCGCGTAGCTCAGCTGGTTAGAGCACTACCTTGACATGGTAGGGGTCGTTGGTTCGAGTCCAATCGTGCCTACCAGGATTTCTAAAAAGAGCTCGTTTTTCGAGCTCTTTTTTAATTTCATTTCCAATCAATCTTTATTTTTTCTTAAATATCTAAGTAATACATAGATGTTATAATGTATTTACAATGTTTCTGGGGGCGACTTGGATTCGACAGGGGTTGCGAAGCAGAACAGGGCATACCGAGTAGCTGGTTATCTCGTAAATCTATCCAGAAAAAAATAACTGCTAACGATAAAAGTTACGCATTAGCCGCTTAATCCCGGCTATCCCTGCACCATTTTGTTCTTGGGGTGGGCCTTCGGGCAGCGGGGTCATATACAAGAAATCGTCTTGCACCAGGTTGCCAGGCAAAAGACTAAATAAAAGGTAACTCGTCTAATCGTGGCGTGTGCGTCCGCAACGAAAGGATTAAATTAAATGGCGACACTAAGTATGTAGAACTGGCTGTAGAGGATTTCTGGACGCGGGTTCGAAACCCGCCGCCTCC
>JAZUNA010000041.1:0-68545 GCA_045603905.1 Oxalobacter sp.
TTGGGACAAGGGATAGAGATATTGAAAGAGAATTTGGCGAAGCGGTATCACTCACAGATACAAGAAGACGACAAGAAAGAGCAATATGGCTTGTACGATACAGAAGGAGTGGTATCGTAATTCAGATAAGTGCTTTCAATACACTATCAGAGAAAATAAAAAAGCTCCAAACTGGAGCTTTTTTATTAGGAAAATAATAGAGTTCAGAAGAAAGTTAATGATCGTTTGTTTGGGTATCCAATAAATTTGACGGTGGATGGTTTTCTTTTGTAGAAATTTCGATATCTAACACGAGTTCTTTATATGGATCATTTTTATTTTTTTCCCAGAGAATAGGTTTTGAGAGTAAATAACCTCGGACACCATCAACATGAAGATTTTGTAGCATTTTGAGTTCTTGTTCTGTTTCAACAAATTCTGCAATAACAGCGATATCGTGACTATGAGCCGCTTGCACAATAGAATGAATAAATTGCTGGTTATCTCGATTTTCTTCAATATTATGAGTAAAACTGCCATCAATTTTTAAATATGAAGGACGTAGTAGAGCAATATTGTTAATAGATGTATTTCCTCTACCGAAATGTTCTATACTAATTTTCGCACCTGTTGATTGGATTTGTTTTGCCCACACATGAACTGCATTCATATTTTGGCTAATTGCATATTCACTTACTTCAAAGAAAATTTGTTTCGCAATTTCAGGTATTTTATGAAGCTTAGTAACTAACCAATTTACAAATTTAGGATCACGTATAGATGCAGGCATCAAATTAATTACAATAGGTTCAGTTGGACGATTCGGTTTTTGAAGTCTTTCTATAACTTCTTCAATAACCATTTGATCGAAATCTTGTGTTAACCCTAGATGATTTACCATTGGAATAAAGATACCAGCAGGAATTAATTTTCCTTCATTATTGGTGATACGAAGTAATACCTCGCTTTTTATGATTTTGTTCGTATCAGAACTACTGAAAGTAGGTTGTATCAATAAGGTATTTTTACGTTGAGTAACAATATCACGCAAAAGAGTGATCCACTGCGTTGCGGTTAAACGATCAATTTCAGCTTCATCATTTTTTTGATGGACGTAAGCTGTATTTTTTCCTCGAAGTTGTGCTGCTCGAAGAGCCATATCAGCTTCAGACATTAATTGTTGCATGGTTTGATTCGTGCGGTATGCAAAACCAATATGAGCAACATCATCATTGAAAGAGAGACCTTGTTCATATAAATCTGGGAGAGCTGCTGCTAATTGTTTTGTAAACTCCCAACTTTCTTTTTCTGATATACCTATTAAAACAACGGCAAAAGTAGATCCAGAAAGACGAGCAGCAAGAAATTCCTCAATAGTATGTTTCTTTAAATGTAATTGAATTAAATCACTCGTTGCACGCAGTAAGTTGTCTCCAGCTAGATGACCAGATTTATTATTTAAAGCTTGTAAATTGGATATTTCAAGAAAAATCAGAGCACCATTTTTAAACTCATCTTCAGTTTGCATCATATGAGTTAAACACATATTAAAGAAAGTACGATTAGCAAGTCCAGTTATATTGTCAGTATAGGCTGTTGTACGAATACGTTCTAAAGCACTTTCTTGTTCGTTAAAAATATCTCTAATTTTTTCAGACATTAAATTCATTGCTAAGACAACTCTTCGCAATTCCATAGTCCATGGTAATTTCGTTTGTACAGCGTAATCTTTGTTAGAAATTGATTCGGCTTGTTTTTCGACAGCATTAAGTGGACGTAATACATAATGAATCGCTAATAATGCCAATCCAAATATCACAATAAAAGATCCGACGAACCAAAATAACGAATGTACGAAAGTTGTCCAAAGACGAATATAAGCAAATTCAGGATTTGTACTGATATGGATGCTTCCTGCCTGATTCCAACCATTCATAATCAGGCTTTCGCCATAAGGTGTTTCTAAAGGAAAAGAAGAAATGAACCATCTAGGAACTTGGTGAGGATGTTCTGTATCAGAGCGTTCAACGATAACTTTACCGTTAATATCGTAAATAGTAATGTCACGGTAATAACCGCTATCAAATACGGCGTTGATGTGTGCTTCCATTGCAATAGTATCGGACTCTGCCATATAAGGTGATAGCGTCAAACCAAGAGAAGTTGCAGTATCTTGGGAAATGGTTTTTAACTGATCATTAAGATAAGCTCTTGTATTGTGGATATTGATAGAAAATGTACCGATAAAAAGCAACACAAATAGCGTGATAATTAACAAAATGAGTTGTCGTCTCAGAGTCATGGTTGTCGTCTCCATTTTGAGTCGTCTTTTTTGTTTTTAGCTGTTTGAATGTCTTTAAAAAAAAGTTCAAACAAATCATTTTTATATTGTTTTATTTTCATTTTTTTACTTAAATTCTTTTCCCATTCGATTTTTCATTTCCCGCCAAAAACGAATATTACTGGCTCCACCAACTCGTCCTAGTTTGTTAGATTTCACTAGCCACATACCATCGCCATTAAAGGCATAAACAGGTTTTAAATCAGGACGTTGATTTGCCGATTTTATATGAGGAATCATATTGTCTAAAACGAGAGGAACGGAATTAGGTTTTTCGTAATAAGTTAAAACCATATGTGCTTCAGTAATAGCTTTAACATAAGTAATTTTCAATTTATTGCTATCTACTCCAAGTGCAACAAGAGTGAAATATTTAGCGATGGCATAGTCTTCGCAATCTGCAGCATTGGTTGCTAACATTTCAGCAGGAGTAGCCCAGTAGTCCTTTTTTTTCCAGTGTTTTTGGTCAGATAAGTAGGGTGTTTTATTAAAAAAATCATTGACTAATCGTAACTTTTCTTTTTCTGTTTTTTGACGATTATCTGATATCAATTTAGCCCAGGCTTGAATACGTTTTTTGGCATTTGTTCCGTATTTTTTTTCTGCCGCAGAAATATATTTTTCTGTAAAGTCAGGCAAAACATCAGCCGCACTTAAAAAAAGGGGCAAGAATATGAAAAGGAAAAAAAGATGGGCAACACGAAGCAAAAAACGCCTGAAATCAGGAAAACGTTTTATATAAAAAGTTGTTGATCTATCTAATATTTTCACTTCTGCATTATCACATAAAATGATGTTTCTTTGCAGAAATAAACCCAACCTTGTATTGAACCAGGTTGGGTTTATAAAGATTATTTGAAACTAATTAATAAATTACTCGGAAGCCATACCTGCTTGTGTTCCCATATCTGTTTCTGGAACTAAAGCTGCTTCATCAGCAGAATCAGTTTGTGCTGCTTCATTGGTTTCTGCAGGAATTTGTTTTAATGTTTCTTTGTAATCACTACGAGTCCAAGGATTTGTCCATCCAACTCGTTGGGTAGCATCAGTATCTACTAAGTGTTGTACACCAAGTGAATCAAGTAAACGTCCCATATCTGCCATTAGACGATAACCAGCAAAAAGCTCTAAATACTGACCATTTACGTATTCCACTGTAGCTGTATAGTATTCGTTTTCTGTATCTAATAAGTCAATCAGAGTACGTTGACCAATTGAAAATTGCAAAGTATAAGCATCACGGGTTGCTAATGCTGAATCAACGTGTTGTTTTAAACTTGGTAAACGTTCCCGAACGGAGGTGAGGGTGTTCCAAGAAAGTGCCGTACTTTGGTCGAGCTGCATTAAAGTACGTTTGTTGATTTCCATAGCTTGATAAGAAAGTTGTTTAGTTTCTCCTAAACGAGCCATATCAGCTCCACCACGGAAAAGATTCCAACGCATTCTTAACATCAGGTAACGATCATCATTTGGACCTCTGACACCACCAGTGTTGTCATACATGGTGTTACCAGCTTCCACATCAAAACGAGGCCCAAAGGGTGATTTTGCTGCATGATATTGCGCATTTGCTTCTTCAACCTCTGCTTTAGATTGTTTATATAAAGGGTTGTTCTCATGGGCAATATCAAGTGCTGCGTCCAAGTTGGCAGGCATTAAAACATCAGCAGGCATTTGAGGTTGCACCAGCACATCTGGATATTTTCCGGTATAACGCTGATAGGCAATTTCAACATCTCTTAGATTGGCTTCAGCAGAAAGCAGGTTGGATTTTGCTAGTGCTAAACGGGCTTCTGCTTGATCTAAATCAGAACGACGTCCAACGCCACTTTCAGCACGCATATGAATTTGATCGTAGGTTTTTTGGTGGTTATCTAAGTTTTCTTGTGTCAGTCGTACGGTTTCTCTCATTCTGAGAACATCCAAATAGGCTTCAACGACCAATAAAGCAATGGATTCAGATGTTCCGGCAACCTTATGCGCAGCTGCTTGCATCCGAGCCTTATTTCGCTCAACTTCAAAATAAGTTCCAAATGTTTGGAAAATATTCCATTGAGCAGTTAGGGATTTTTCCCTACGAGTCATGTAGTCGCTCCAAACACCTTCCGTATTACTATTTCTAGCTTTTTCTCGTCCGTAACCCCAACCAGCATCCAAACTTGGTAAGTATCCGCTGTAAGCACCAATCAATGCTTCATCAACAGCACGACGTGCTCTTACATCCATTGCTATATCTGGATTATTTTTGATAGTGTGATCGACAATGGCAGACAAGGTTGTTTGAGCATACGATACAGCTGAGGCAACAGCCAAGAGACAACCTGCTGCTATAAGGGAAGGGCGAAATTTCATAATCACTCTCTTTTTATGAAATATATGGACAAGAAAACTTGAAACTTATCAAGTTGTTAAGTTAAAAATTATTTTAATAAAAATTAAAAACATGAGCAATTTTGCATCGTAAATATGTTGTTTTTTTTTACAAAAAAAAGGAACACATTGTGTGTTCCTTTTTTAAAATAATTATCAAAATTCTTTTTTAGAATTTGATTGCATCATTTTGGATTAATTGATTCATCAGTTCTTGAGCATGATTATTTGCATCGCTACCTAATGAAACACCATCCATTGTGATGGTTGCGAGTTGTTTGAAAGATTCACCACCAGTTGCACCGTTTTGATCAATGCTTAGTGTGACAACTGCTTTTCCTTCTTCAACTTGCTGGACTTCCAGTTTGATGAATTGATCCAATGTTTCTTGAGTTGCTCCTGTTAATACATCGGAGAGATCCAAAATGTCAGCATTGCTATCAGTATCAACTTCTCCAAGATGGAAGTCACTAATGATGTCATTTTGATCATCTAGTGATTCCGGAGTGAATTTGAAAGTATCACTGCCATCTCCACCTGTTAAGTAGTTTTCGCCAGCACTGCCAACTAGGATGTCATTACCTTCGCCTCCAACTAGAATGTCGTTGCCAGCACCACCAGATAATGTGTCATCACCTTCGCCACCGTAAAGTTCATCATTTCCGGTTCCGCCATCAAGGATATCATTACCTTCTCCACCAGAGAGATTATCGTTGCCATCATCACCTATGAGTGTGTCATTACCGATACCACCATCAAGGATGTCATTGCCATCTCCACTGGAAAGGTTATCATCGCCTCCATCGCCGTAAAGTTTGTCATTACCACTTCCACCATCAAGGATATCATTACCAGCACCACCGGAAAGAGTGTCATCATTATTTCCGCCGGAAAGATAATCATTGCCGCTTCCTCCTTCTAAAGTATCTTGACCATCTCCGCCGTAAAGCTTATCGTCTCCTCCGTCTCCGTCAAGCTTATCATCACCTTTTTCTCCGTAAAGGGTATCATTTCCTATTCCGCTGGAAATAATATCATCGCCATCTCCGCCAGAAAGGTAGTCGTTGCCAGCACCACCAGAAATCGTATCATTACCAGCTAGCCCTAATATGGCGTCGTTTTCGTTAGTTCCTAGCAATTGATCATTTTCATTTGTGCCTTCTCTCAGATTGGAGAAATTGATGTCTGTATTGACGCTGATGAACGATGAAACAGTGTCTCCATCATAATCTGTTCCCTCAAAATACAAGGAAAGATTTTTTCCTGATTGCAGTTTGAATATTTTGTATTGCAGGTAATCCCATTGACCATATTTATTCAGATAAGCTTCAAAAACAACTTCGTTTCCAATCTTACCAGTGATCTTATTGCCGTCATTATTTACATCCAATACTAAGTTACCTTGATCGGTTACATAAGTCGTTTTATTTTTATCTGAATCGAATTTCAGCGTATCAAGTACCAGTAAGTCTGCGCCAAGAGTTCCAACTTCACCAGATAAATTTCCATGAATGTAACTTATAGGCTCTCTGGTTTTGAATGTAATTGCATTGAGAACGAAGTCACTATCATTATTGGTTGCTGTATCAAAAGCAGCCAGAACTATTTTGTCAAATCCTGTATCCAGTGTGAATGTGGCAGCATCTCGACCACTGTCTTGTTTGGATTCTTGAGTGACAGTTGCAACGAGTTGTCCATCTCTATAAAGATTAATTGTTGCCCATTCATTATGAGCATCTCCAGCTGAGCCTGCTAAATAGATTAAATTCAGATCAAGATCTGCACCAAAGGCAAGTTTTCCGCCTAGATCAATTACTATTGCTTCAGATGTTCGTTCTCCGTTTTCCCAAATATGGTCTAACTCCATATGTTCGTCATACATAACACCAAGACCGTATCCACCTGCTTTATAGGCATTAACGAGTGCATTGTTATAAGCTGATGAGTCATCAATGCTTGTAATTTCTTTATTGGCGTTTAGATAAACTTTAGCTGAAGTAATAGTAAGACCTGCTTTGGCATCAACATCAGAGGCATTGAATTTTGTCCATAACTCATCATTATTTTCTGAATACCGATTACTGTTACCACCAAATTGAATCTTATCTGAATAAGAGTAAAGTAAAGTGGCATCATTTACATCCATGACTTCACCACTGATACCTTTTTCCGTAAATAAAAGCGTGTCGTCTTCAACATTAACTGTTAAGGTGCTATTAACAAAATTGCCTTGTGAATCTGTAATGGTATATTTGAAATCAAGGTTTAAGGTATCTGTACCATCATGTTTTAAAGGCGCTAATAATTGAACTTGGATGCTATTTTCAGCATTCGGGTCATATGTTACGACTAGGACAGGAGTATTTAAAGAATCAACATAGCCTGTTATAACTGTACCATCAACGTGCCATTTTACGTCAGACCAATTACCTGATACAGGATTGCCGTTGCTAATTGTATCTATCTTTGCTTGAATGTTTTGTGGTAATGTCGCTTCATTCCAAACAAAAGAATCAGATGAAGCAGGACCGAAACTACCATAGTCAACTCCCAGGTCTCCTTTATAAATGGTCAGTCCGAAGTCGTTTTCAACGTACGAAGTACCAAAAGTCAGATCTTTTTCTTCCAGATTAACTGTCAAATTAGAACCTGGGCTGTCAGTAGTTATGCTTGGTAGGGTATTTTTCTCAATTGCAATGATAAGAGTTGCTGTATCTTGGTCAGCATCTCGATCTGTAATAGTGTAATCTACTTGGATTTCTCCTCCCAGTTCTTTATCAGTTGGGCGAGTATATGCGTAGCTACCATCAGCATTTAATTCGAGAGTTCCGTATGTGTTGTCATCATTATCAACCAAAATGCCATCATCTCTAAGCATTAATTTGGTGTTTACTCCTTCATATGCATAGGTAATTGTTGTGTCCCATGTGACAGAAGGAACAGCTGATTGATCTGCACCAAGAGTATCCGCATCTCCAGAATTACCACTTTGGGAGATTTCTACTCCAGTATCTTTTTTTACACCTTCGATATCGTATTCACCAGTAAGAACGCTACCGTCTGCTGTAATGTATGATTCGCCGAGATCGATATTATCGTCTGTTGCATCTGTAATATCATCAATAACATCAATTGTTAGTGAACTGGAATCAGTTTTTCCAGACTCAGCAGATACAGCAATTTCCCAATTTTCGACATCATCAGCAATATTTTTTGCATTTGCGTCTTCGTGATCGGTAGGATTTTTATGCTCATATTTAAAGGAAAGAGTCCAGGAACCTTCTGCATTTTGTGTTACTTGTGCATTGGTTAAAATTCCTTTATTTCCATCAACGGATGTAAATCCGTCAAGAGTGCCATCTGAATTAACATTGTAGGTTTTTCCAGCAATAGTAAGTGTTGCAAAACCATTGTTAGATTCCACTGTGAATGTCAAATCATAAACTGGGTTGATACCTGATGTGTTGTAAGAACCATTTTGTAACCAAGCTTCATCGATTAACCAACTTTCTCCATTAGCTTCAAGTGTTGGATTTTGAGGAGGAGTATCACCACCAGGAGGATTTTCTCCTTCTGGTAAATCAGGAACAATGGTAATCCATGTGTATTTTGCGACATCAATTGTTAGTGTTGCATTACTTAAATCATTGTCTGTATCTGAAATTTGATAGTTCAGTTCAATTTGACCACCCATTACTCGATCAATTGGACGTTCATAGATATAAGAACCATCGTCCTTTAGAGTCAGAGTACCATAGTGATCACCTGACTTATCATAGAGGATATTATCAGCACCAATGGTTAATTCAATTTCAGTCCCATTGTCTGGTGTATAGGTAATTTTTGTACCCCAAGTAACTTCTTGATTTGTAGGAATATCCGCACCAAAAGTATCGGCGTTTCCACTAGATCCAGTTGAAGTATCATTATTTAGATCTTTAATAGCATATTCACCAGTTAAAACGCTGCCTTCTACACTCATTTGAGCAGGAGGGCTGTCATCACCATTTAACTTGACTGCGTCATCATAAGCCATTGAAATATCATCGATAACATCAATGGTCAGTGTAGTGGAAGCTGTAATTCCAGACATGGTATGAACAGTCAATCCCCAATTTTCTACATCATCGGCAATATTTTGTGCATTACCATCATCATGATCAGTTGGGATTTTGTGTTCATATTTGAAAGAGAGTACCCATGCATTATCTCCATTTGAAGCAACACGAGCATCTGTTAAAGAACCATTATTTCCATCGATTGATGTAAATCCATTAAGAGAGCCATCACTACTAATAGCATAGGTATTTCCACCAATAGTAATAGCAACAAAACCATTATTGGAAGCTACAGCAAACGAAAGGTCGTAAACGGGATTATTATCAGAAGTGTTGTAAGAACCATTTTGCAGCCAAGCTTCATTGATAAGCCAGCTTTGTCCATTTACATCAAGTGTTGGTCCACTAGGAGGGGTATCACCACCGTCTGGAGGGTTTGCCCCTGGTGGTGGAAGAATTGGTTCGATCGTAATCCAATTGTTGAAAAGTCCCGTGTATTCTTGTGGATCCTGAATAGGATTTCCAAATGTACCTGTATCAAATCCAGGTGTTAATTGTCCTCGTGCTGCAAGTTGTTCAACAACAACGAAGCTAGCACCTTCTTGGGCACCTCCATCACCACCACCAGGACCAGCTGCCGCAGCTTCAAGCAGTGCAGTTGGATCTTCACCTTTTGCAATAGCTTCTTCAATTTGCTGTTGCAGTTTTTCTATGTTCTGATCGTTTTGTTCTTGGTTTTGTTTATTCTGATTCGTTGTTTTTGCAGCAGAAGCAATTTCAGTCAAAGTAGCTTGATCTAGTGTCAGACTACTACCGCTACCTAATGTGGCAAATCCATTGTTGTTAAAATCAATGTGAACGTTGGAACCTGTTGCTGTTTTAATGGTTTCATTATCAGCAACTCTATCTCCAACTTTTAAAATACGTACATTACCACGTGGATCTGTTGCTGTAACTTCTCCATTAAGTGCTTTGACGATGCCTACTGCTGCCATAGTTTATCTCCCAGTTCTTTTTGCAAAAAACAAACCTTTTAATTCTTATATCAGTGCAGTTTATTAAAGGAAGAAAGTATTGAAAATTGTACTTTGGTACTATTTTTGCGTTTTTAATCTTTAAATAGATTTTTATATGTGGTTTGCAGTATTAATTCACAGAAAAATAAACGATTAGTTAATACAAGTTTTTAAAATAGTGGTTTTAAAAATAGCAAGAGCTTGTCAACCAGAGTATATTTTCATTCGTTAAGAAAATGATTTAAATGAACGGATTCTGTTCAAAGAATAATAATAAAAAAGAAGAACAGATATATGTAGTGGAATAAACAAAGTTTTTATTTATATGTAGACAGGATATGAAAGTTTTTAATGCGCTTCATAATGCAATGATTGGTAACAAAAAATTTATTTCCATTTTCGCTGTTGTCGTGTTTTCTCTTCTTGTAGCCGTACAAACAGAGGCAAAAACACCTTCATTTATTACATTGAGTTATCACGATATTGTTCCTGTTCTTGATGAACATGCTTTTGTTGATGCTGCACCAGTTCCTCAGTCAGAATTGAAAGAGCAATTTGATTGGCTTCGTGACAATGGTTATACAGTTGTTAGCTTAAAGGATGTTTTAAAGGCAAAACAAAATGGAACAGATTTGCCACCTAAGTCTGTTTTACTTACCTTTGATGATGGGTATCGCAGTTTTTATGAAATTGTGTATCCCATGTTGCAGTCATATGGATATACGGCAACTTTAGCATTGGAAACATCTTGGCTTGAAACGCCTGAGAACGCATGGGTAGATTATGGAGGCAGAAAACTTCTTCCTCGTTCTTTTTTTCTGAGTTGGGAACAAATCAAAGAAATGGCTGATTCGGGAACGGTTGATTTAGCTTCTCATACTCACGATTTGCACAAAGGGCATATAGGTAATCCGCAAAGAATTATGTTACCGGCTGGAGCCCATAGATTGTATGATCCAAAAACAAATTCATACGAATCAATTTCCAAATTCAAAAAAAGAGTTCAAAAAGATTTGGCTCGTTCTTCTCAAATTATTTATAAAAACACAGGTTATCGTCCAAAAATTGTCATGTGGCCTTATGGTCGATATAACAAAGTTGGTGTCCAGGCAGCAATGGATGCCGGATATGAATTAACAGCATCTTTGGCTTTTTTTGCTGATTGGCCAACCATTCCAAGACTCATGATTCATAAAGGATTCAACTTGCCTGAAATGATACAAAAAGTAGAGGCAGGGGCTATGGGGGGAAGCACAGCGTACAGTCGTCGTAATGCGTTAGCTCAACTTCCTGGATCTACTGAATCTGCTATTCCTCCACAAAGAGTTATGCATGTTGATATTGACATGATTTATGACACGGATCAGAAGCAGTTAAATAAAAATATTACTGCTTTGCTAGATCGCGTAAGAGAAGCCAACATTAATGTTGTTTATCTACAAGCGTATGCTGATCCGGATGGAAATGGTACAACAGATGCACTTTATTTCCCAAATCGTCATCTTCCAATGAGAGCTGATTTATTTAATTATCTCTCTTGGCAATTAACAACCTTATTTAGATGTGAAGTGTATGCTTGGCTGCCGGTTTTAGGTTTTGATTTACCTAATCGTCCTATTGTAGAGGCAGTTTCTGAAGACAAAATTGGTAGTGTCTATACACGTTTGACGCCATTTGATGAAAGTAATAAACAAGTTATCAAAGAAATTTATCAAGACTTGGCTAGTCATGCTTATTTTGCCGGAATCATTTTCCATGACGATGCGATCATGGGAGATTATGAAGATGTCAGTCCAGAGGGTAAAGCTTGGATGAGAAGTCTTGGTTTACCAGATGATCCGGAAGTGATTAGAAAAGATGCTAAATTGATGCATAAGTTTTCAAGAGCGAAAAGTCGTGTATTGATTGATTTTACGAAGGAATTGCAAGCAGCTGTTGAAACATGGCATCCACCGGTTTATACAGCTCGTAATATGTATGCGCCTCCTATTTTGACACCTCAGGCAGAGGAATGGATGGCACAGAACTTAGATGATTTTTTGACAACTTACGACTTTACTGGTTTGGAAGCCATGCCATTTATGGAAGGAGCTGCTGATTGGCATGAAAAATGGATGGAAGAGCTGATTTTAAAAGTGGCAGAACATCCTTTGGGCTTACGTAAAACTGTTTTTGAATTGCAAGCAAAAGATTGGCGTCCTGATAATTTACGTCCAATGCCAAACGAAATTATGGCTAAACAAATGCAGAAATTATTGAAACATGGAGCTGTTAATTTTGGTTACTATCCAGATGATCCAATTTTAGGACATCCTAATATTAGTATTATTTATCCTTATTTTTCGATACAACATAACCCTTGATGAGAAGAAGAAAGTAATAAAAAAGATATGTTATCCGGTCTACTAGAGTTTCTCTTTGACTTTGCTTTCTTTTACCCTTTACTGATGTCCTATTTATGGATGACAGGGGCGTTGCTTTACTATTTTCGTTATGAAAGAGGGGATTTTACTTATACAGATCCCCCAAAATTGCCTGAGTATCCATTAGTTTCAATCTTGGTTCCTTGCTATAACGAATCATCAAATGTAATCGAGACATTTACAGCTTTGGCGGATATGCATTATCCGAATTACGAAGTTTTAGCTATTAATGACGGAAGTTCAGACGATACAGGAGTCCAATTAGAAGAATTAGCAAAAAAGATTCCTCGGTTAAGAGTAGTGCAGTTAGCAACAAATCAAGGAAAAGCCGTTGCATTAAAAGCAGGAACTTTAGCGGCAAAAGGGGAGTTTTTAGTATGTATTGATGGTGATGCTGTTTTGGATCATTATGCGGTTACCTGGATAATGAATCATTTTGTACATCATCCACGTGTTGGAGCCGTAACAGGAAATCCACGTATCAGAACTCGAAGTACACTCCTTGGACGAATTCAGGTTGGAGAATTTTCAGCTATTGTTGGGTTATTAAAACGGGCGCAAAGAATTTATGGCCGTATTTTTACGATTTCAGGTGTCATTGGTGCTTATAGAAGACGAGCTCTGCATTCGATCGGATACTGGAATGAGCTCACTATTACTGAAGATATTGATGTGAGTTGGCGACTTCAATTGAAACATTGGGATGTCAGATTTGAACCTCATGCACTTTGTTGGATTTTAATGCCGGAAACCATACTTGGTCTTTTTAAACAACGATTAAGATGGGCTGTAGGAGGCGGCGAAGCATTCAAAAATTATTGTCATTATTTATTTAGATGGCGTGAGAGGCGTTTTTGGGCAATATTTTTTGAATATATTTGCAGTGTTACATGGAGTTATTCCATTTTGTTTCTCGTGCTCTTAGCAGTACTTGGCATGTTTATTAATCTTCCTATTGAAATAGCGGATCCGTTTTTTTCATTTAGATCAACAGGACTTATTTTAGGTTTTACCTGCTTATTGCAATTTGCTGTTTGTTTCTTCATGGATAGAAGATATGACCGCAACTTAGGTGGCATTTATTTAGCAACAATCTGGTATCCATTATTTTATTGGGTACTGAACTGGATCGTTTCTCTGATAGCTTTTCCAAAGGCCATGTTTTTTTCTTCAGGGAAAAAAAGAGGGCGTTGGCATACTACAGATAGGGGAATCCATAGCGATACAAATGAAAATGCATGAATGGGTTAATTAAAATTAATTGGAAAACAAATGCTTATTGATCCAAATAACGTTATAGTTTGCCAAAAGCACAAGCAAACGATGAAACAGAAAATGTTGGGCATTTGCTTGCATATTTTGTTTTGGGGAATATTGTTATATATCTTTTTTACATTTCTAGTTGTTTTCGGATACTTTTTGGGATATTCATTTTCAAGCCAAATATTTATTGATTATCGGGACATAGAAGTCATTCAAATCGTTATAAAAAGATATTTTCCTTTTATTGGTATGGCATGCGGCGTTTTTTTGTTATGGGCTTTATATAACAAAGTTCGTTTTCATGGAAAAAGAAACAGACGTAAAAATCACCCCGCTCCTGTTAGTCTTCTTGAAGTGGCAAGTACTAGCAAGGTAGACATCGATGAAGTAAAAAATATCCGTCAGGCAAAAGTCATGGTGTGTATGTTTGACGATGATGGCAATATTATTAGTGTGAAATGTAAGGAACCCATTCCTCCAATAGAATTAAAAGAAGAAATTTATCTGGATATAGAAATTCCTGTTCCTGAGAAAGAAAAAGAGCTATATAACAAAATTTGGGCTTGATAAAAATAAATGAAAAATTACGCTTGTCTTATTTATTTAGACTTTGCATAGCCTCATCCAAACCGCGTAGCGTAAGAGGGTACATGCGGTTTTCCATGATTTCTCGAATCATTTCAATGGATCGAGTACCATTCCAGAAACGTTCTGGTTCTGGATTTAACCACACAGCATGTTTAAAGTGCATCAGAAGACTTCTTATCCAGGTTTCTCCTGAATGTGTGCTATTCGTATTATAGTAATTCGTGCTTGGAAGACTGATTTCAGTTGGTCCCATTGTCGCATCACCAACAATAATCAATTTGTAATCTTGCCCGAATTTATTGGTCAGGAAGTGAAGAGGGTAGTGAATGGTTGTTGATGCGTTGTCATATTTCCAAACAGTATCGTAGATACAATTGTGGAAATAAAAGAAATCCATATACTTGAATTCTGTTTTTGCAGCAGAAAACAATTCTTCACAACTTTTGATGTAGGGCACCATTGAGCCACCAATATCAAAGAGTAAAAGCACTTTAACTTTGTTTTGCCGTTCTGGACGCATAACTAAATCCAACCAACCGGCATTTCGTGCGGTACTTCTAATGGTTTCTTCCAGATCAAGTTCAACAGGTATACCTTCCCTGGCAAACTTTCTCAATCGTCTAAGGGCTACTTTAATGTTACGTGTTCCTAATTCAAGCTCATCATCTAACCCTTTAAATTCACGACTATCCCAGGCTCTTACTGTTTTTTGAGGAGGCTCTTCTGCAAATTCTTTATTTTCAGTAAGTGGATTTAGGTTGATTCCGCTGACATTAAATGAAATGTTGTTGTTATCAGTTGCTTTATCAAGAATGAATTCTTTGTCTTGAAACGTGGAATGTTCTGAATTAACCTTGTTGCCATCTGCTGCAACCAGATCCAGCATAGCCAGTTCTTCTGCGCTCAGCACATTTTTTGCTGCATTTTCCAGCCAATTTTCGTGGAATCCATCAACAAGATTGTCTTGTTTTTTGATTTTCTCAAAATACTCGGAAAAAGCGACATCAAAGCGATCATAATGTGCTTCGTTTTTAACCAGGCAAATACGGGCAAGTGAATAAAAATTATCCAGACTACAATTGACGAATCCTGCCTGCATTGCTTCTAACAATGCTAAAAACTCAGTGATAGTCACTGGTACCCGTCGTTCTTTTAAATGCAGGAAAAAATCAATTAACATGGTAGTATCAATTCCGTTGACGATTCATTTTTACAATACGATTCAACATTTCTACGTCTTGCTCATTTTTCATTAAAGCACCAAACATAGGTGGCATTTCTGAACGTTTTTCTTTTCCAGCAAGTAACGATGGATCAATACCTTCTGCTTTTAAGAGCTTAATCCAGTCAATCAATTCAGATGTAGATGGTTTTTTCTTGAAACCGTTGATTTGTCTTAAATCGTAAAAAACATCCAAAGCTTCTCTTAAGAGGTTCTCAGACAAGTTGGGAAAGTGGACATCCACAATTTTTGACATCGTTTCTTTATCAGGGAATGTAATGTAATGGAAAAAGCAACGACGTAAAAAAGCATCTGGTAATTCTTTTTCATTATTTGAGGTAATGATAAAAAGAGGGCGGTGCTTTGCTTTAACTAGTTGCTGCGTTTCGTAACAATAGAACTCCATGCGATCAAGTTCTCGCAAAAGATCATTTGGGAACTCAATATCTGCTTTATCAATTTCATCTACTAGGACAACGGCAGGCTTATCTGATTCAAAAGCTTCCCAAAGAACACCTTTGATGATGTAGTTGGCAATATTAGCCACTTTAGCTTCACCAAGCTGTGAATCACGTAAACGTGATACAGCATCATATTCATAAAGACCGTGTTGTGCTTTGGTTGTGGATTTAATATGCCATTGAAGGAGAGGCATATTTAATGCTGCTGCCACTTCTTCGGCCAGCATGGTTTTTCCTGTACCAGGTTCGCCTTTTATCAATAAAGGGCGTTGAAGTGTCATAGCAGCATTTACAGCCAGTTGTAAATCAGGGGTAGCAATGTAATTAGAACTTCCTTCAAAGCGCATAACGGATTCCTAAGTAAGTTTGATATTGAATAATATAAAAAAAGTATACCAGTTATTTTTTATTATTTCTTTTCAGATGAAAAATAAGAAAAATAAAATAAAGCAGGGCGTATTTTTATATATTAAAAATATTTAATATCAATATGTTATCCATGTAATTTAAACTTAAATATAACTTTAATATTTAACTGTAATGTATTGCTTTTACTTTGTGGGGAAAAGTAAAAAAATATAAAAAAGATTAATTTTTTTGTGAGATAAGTATTAAGAAACCAAGTCTTCTAAGGTCATGCTATCTAAATATGAATCCATATTTTTTTGAAGACCGAGCCAAAAATTAAATACTTTACAAGTTTCCTGACGTTGGCAAGGGTGGGAATGATGTCCCATGCAGGCAACGGGGGTAATGTTGCCTGCTATCGCTCGAATGATTTCACCAGGAGTATATTGAGAAGGTGTCCTTGTTAATTTATATCCACCTTGTGATCCTCTTGAGCTTACAATCAACCCGGATCTTGTTAAATGCATTGCAATTTGCTCAAGATATTTAATGGAAATATCTTGTTTTTGAGCAATATCTTTTAACGAAATAAAAACATCTTCTGGGGAAGAAGCTAGTTCAATCATTAAACGTAATGCATATCGAGTTCGAGTTGAAAATTTCATTGATTTTTCCTAATGCACTGATGTTATTAAGTAATGTTATCAAAAAGTTCAGAGGATAAATATCTTTCTCCTGCATCAGGCAAAATAACAACAATGGTTTTTCCTGCAAACTCATCCAGATTTGCAAGTTTTGCGGCAGCAGCTGTTGCAGCGCCTGAAGAAATGCCGCATAAAATACCTTCTTCTTTAGCTAGACGTTTTGCATAGTTTATAGCTTCATCATCTTCGATTGGTTCAACTCGATCAATAACTGATAAATCCAGTGTGTCAGGTATAAACCCGGCTCCAATGCCTTGAATCTTGTGTGTACCAGGTGTAAGAGGTTGTCCAGATTTATACTGGGAGATAACAGGACTACCTGCTGGTTCAACTGCTACAGAAATAATGTTAGGGTTTTTCTGCTTGAGAAAACGGCTAATTCCAGTAATTGTGCCACCAGTTCCTGCTCCGGAAACGATGACATCGACGGTGCCATCAGTGTCATTCCATATTTCAGGACCGGTTGTTGTTTCATGAATGGCAGGATTGGCTGGATTTTTAAATTGCATTGGCATGTAATACCGGTTTGGATCTGATGCAACAAGCTCTTCTGCAACACGAATAGAGCCTCTCATGCCTTCAGTACCCGGAGTTAATTTTAGATTGGCGCCTAGCATAGCCAAGACTTTACGTCTTTCGATGCTCATGGTTTCAGGCATGGTAAGGGTTAGTTTGTAGCCTTTGGCAGCTGAAACAAATGCGAGACCAATGCCTGTGTTTCCGCTGGTGGGTTCAACAATTTCCATACCCGGCTTTAATATTCCTTTTTTTTCAGCATCCTCAATAAGAGCAGCACCAACGCGACATTTTACGGAGTATGCTGGATTACGACCTTCAACTTTAACTAGAACTGTCGCTTTTTTATTGGTAATACGATTTAAACGAACTAAAGGGGTGTTACCAATTGATTTTGAATTGTCTTCAAATATCCTTGCCATGATCATTCCTTTTAAAAACAGGTCGTATTTAAAACAATGTGCCAGTTTTTTTTGATTCGATAAAGGAAATATTTTAAATTGTTTAAACGAATTTTGCTCATGAAGAGTTGGTGGAAAATTTTTAATAAATTATATTATTATTTCGCATAATTAGTATTATGTTAAATTTATAATGTGTATTATTATTGAACGTCATAAATAGATTGATGTGTGTATTGATGTGCTCAGCCATCATCTTCTTCGTTTTTGACCTCTGGTTCAATCATTATCGGAAAACCAGTATGCGATCAGAGTTTTCATGATGTAAAAATAAGAAGAATTAATCTTCTATCGCTGAGATAATGTGTCATTCGTTTTTGAGATGGTTTGTACAGTGGTAAGGACAAATAGATCCGTAACCACTGTACAAGCGATATCAAGTATGGATTTTTTATCTTCCCCTACTGTATAGAAAAGAAAACGATTACAGTCCCAGATCCTGATCAATAAAGATAATTTCGCATTCCATACCAAAGGGAGCACGATCCATAATAATGGTCATTCTGCAAATTCTATCTGGTGTATTGCAGTTATAACATTTATCGCCTTCTCTTGCGCAAGGTGTTTTCATTTTTAAACGCTGTGCATTTTTAGGACCTGCAATATTTTTAGCTCTGTCTAATGCTTCAACAAGATTCGGTCTGATTTTGTTTTTACCAATGACGTAGTAACAAGTTTTAGGACCAAAAGCTGTCATGGCAACACGGTTTCCTGTTCCATCAATATTAACAATTTCACCTGTTTCCGAAACTGCGTTAGCGCTTGTAATATAAACACTGGTGCTATTAGCTAAACGTCTGACTTCTCTAGATAAGACCTTGTTATGCCAAATAACGACATTTTTTTCTTGAAGAGCTTCAAATAATCCGAGCTCACGTAAAGTAACACTACCACCAAACCCAATTGTTCTGCGTTCCAATTTCTTTACGAAATACTCTCTTGCTTCTTCTACTGTAGAAAAAAGTTGAGTGGAAAATCCATGATTTTCAAAATTTTGTCTAATTGTCTGGTAGTCCATATGTTTTTCCCTAAAGCATTTTTGATTAACGAGCCCTTATATTTTCTTTAAGAAAACAATATATTCTACCAACAATTTTAGTACTGGAAAATCAATAATTTCAGTTACTTATGATGTATAAGAGACATTTTTGGCTGATGCTGTACGTAGTGTTTTTACGAAGTGTCCAAAGTAGATAAACGATACTTTCATCTAGTTCGTTTGATGAAAGTATCGTTTAAAAATAGCGGTGTTTGGTTTACTTATTTAGTTAGATTTATGCTTTTTTTACAGTCTTTGCATGGTTTGGCTGTTCAGTTTTAGCATCCATTTTTTCTTTTTTGACAGTCCCTGCTTTAACAGATGCTTTTGATTGAGTTGTGTGAGCTTGTTTAGCATTATTTTGATTTTGTTGAGTTTTTTTGTTTTCCATAAGATTCTCCTGTTAAAAAGACATTGGTTTAGGCTATGTTGAATAAAAAAGATTCCCTAACAAAATCAATTTATTGATAAAAGATAAACTTTTTTCCGATTTAGGAGTATGATTAGAATTTAGGTTACGAATTAGTGGTTTGATAAATAAAGGTTTTTTTGATGATGAGGAGATACACCATAAAAAAATGGCTGTTCGGTTTATTTATCGGATGTATGCTTGTTTTTTCCATGTCTACCAATGCAGCTGACGTAATCGATAAAAAAACATTGATAGTTTATTTTTCTTTAACAGGAAATACGGATTATCTGGCTAAAGTAATACAAAATAAAACAAATGCGGATATTTATCGAATTAGAGTAAAAACTCCCTATCCTATTGAACGTGCAGATTTGCTAAAAAGAGTAAAAAAAGAACAGGATACGGGAAATTATCCTGATTTAAAAAGTCTTCCGAACAATATTGATGCATATGATCAGATTTTGATTGGCAGTCCTGTATGGTTTAGAAGTGTTTCAACTCCTATTTCAAGTTTATTAAAACAAGTTGATTTTAAAGCCAAAAAGGTGGCAGCTTTTTGTACCTGTGGCAGTAAATCCGGAAACTTTTTTTCAGATTTTAAAAAACAGGCTAAAAATGTAACGATCCTTCAGGGCTTTGAATTATGTCGGTTTCATGAGAAAAAAGACGAGATACTCAATGAAGCTTTGGATGTATGGTTAAAGAAAATCAGTCAGTAAATCAGAATTTATCTAATTTAACATTTGATTGAACATTTTCTCTTATAAATCGATAACCCGTTGTATTTATTAATGTTATTGATGTATAACGAAGAAAATTTAAAAGCCGTAAAAAATCTTTGTGAAGAAATAGACCATAAAACACAGGTTTGTTTTTCCTTTTGATTGCGAAACATCCTGTTAACATTAAAGTCAAGATAGTATTCAAATCAAGGCAAGATAATGGATATTAGTAAACTCACAAAGAGAGTCCCGTTTGGTGTCGCTTCTCCTCCTTATCAAAGTAGAAGTGCTGGAACGGATTTTGAAGATTTATTAAAGCAATTAAAAGATGAGCTCAAAACAATAGAAATGTTTTGTACTCAAAATACGTCTTCGTCTTCTGCTAATTCATTAGCTATGCCTCAGCTTTTAAATATGGATGAAGCAGAATATTTCTTGTTGGATGAATTATTGATGACGGCATTGGAAGAAACGAAATTGACAACACAGACGAATTCTTCTGATATGGATCAGGAGATGTTAGAGTCTAAAGTTGACGATAGATTCAAGTTGAATTTGTCCAAAATGGGAAAAGTACTCAAATACGGTTTATAGAATTTATTACAATTGATAAACGATATATAGGCACCATTCAAGAAGAATGGTGTTTTTTATTCTGATTTTGGCATTTCGTTTTCTTCTTTTTGGGATAAAAAATGTGAAACAGAATCGTAGTATTCATCGATCAATTCTGCAGGATTGTTTCCTCTGATTAAGCGCTTGGGTAATGATTCCAATTGCTCCTGGATTTTTCTTCCCTCATTTTCATTACATTTTTGTGAAGTCGCGCAATATGTTTCAAATTCTTTAACGATTTTAAAAAACGCTTTAGGATTTTGTTTTAGCCAAGGTGTCTTTTGCCCTTTTCCATCTCCTCCTGCCAATAAGTCATCACTCATTATGTTGAGTTGATCCATGATAGAACACATTTGATTGAGATAAACTTGCCCTTCTTTTTTGTTCTTCTCATACTCAATATATTGTGATGAGAAATCAGCAACGATGCCTGATCCGATTTGAGTATAGGTAGAAAGTTTTTCCTGACCTTGCAAAGCGTATATTCGAAAATGAATCAATTGCTCTCTTTTTAAGTTGAGTTCTTCCTCACTACAGGCAGTTTGTGCTTGGGTAGATAGGGAAATGAATAGCAATAAAAAACAGATAAAAATCTTTTTCATGTTGATTTAGCTAAAGACGAGGTTTGGGTACGATACAAACAGCAAAGGCGGCAATCAGAATCAAGACGCTGACGACACACATGATTTCATTAGTCGCTAACATAACACTTTGGTTCGTGACCATATTATTTAATAAAGATCTTGCCATTTCCAAAGACATACCGTTGTCTAGCATCATTTTTAAATAATTCCCGGATGAATCAACTAAACCCGAGAGTTCTGCGTGCATATAATTGGTTCGATCTTCCCAGGAAGTAGTAACAATAGATGTTGCAATAGCACCTGATAATGTTCGAATAAAACTCATCAATCCCGCAGCAGATGCGGTTTCGTGTTCATCAACACTGGCAAGTGCTAAACTGGTTAACGGAACGAAAAAGAAAGGTGATCCCAGTCCCATTAATATAATAGGGAAAATAATCCATCCGTAGGTTGCATCTGTATTAAAAAACGATCGGAAAAACGTAATAATTCCGAGCCAGGTAACGCCTAAGAAAACCAATCTTCTAGGATCAACCCGTTTTGAGAGCATTGCGGCTAATGGAGAAACCAAAAATGCAGTTACACCACTCCAAGCAGTTGTTTTTCCTGACCAAGTTGGCGTATATCCCATATAGGATTGTAACCATAGCGGCGTTAATACATTGACGGCAAAATATCCACCAAAGGCTAAAGCAAGTGTAAAAAGGCAAGCTGAATATCCTGTATGTCGAAATACGCGAATATCGACGATAGGATGCTCTTCATTTAACTCCCAAATCAAAAATGCAATAAATCCAACAACAGCAATAATAGCCAGCATGACAATGTAATTGGAAGCAAACCAATCCAAGTCTTTACCTTCATCCAGCATCAACTGTAAAGCGCCTACCCAAATAATCAAAAGAATCAAACCGACAACATCGATACGTGCACGTTCTAATTTTTGAGGTAATTTTTTGAGCATGTGCCAGGCAAGAGCACTACAGAATAAAGCAAGAGGAACATTAATTAAGAATATCCAATGCCAGGAATAGTTGTCACAAAGCCATCCACCTAAAATAGGTCCTAAAACCGGTGCAACTAATGTAGTCATGGCCCAAAGCATGGTTGCTACCACGGCTTTTTCTTTAGGGAAAATCCGTAAAAGCAAGGTTTGCGTTAGAGGCATCATTGGACCACCAGCAAGACCTTGTAATATTCTTGCTCCAACCAAAAGCCCCAATGAATTAGCTAATCCGCATATTAAAGAGAAGATGCCAAAAAGCCCCATTGTTGTTGAAAAGGTTCTAACAGCACCAAATCGAGCGGCTAACCACCCTGTTAAGGGAAGAATAATCGCTTCTGCAACAGCATATGAAGTGATAACCCATGTTCCTTGCGTTGTACTGGCTCCTAATGCACCTGCAATACTGGTAACAGATACATTGGCAATTGTCATATCCAAAACAGCAATGAAATTGGCCATTGATAACAAAATGGCCACAAACCACATGGTTTTTCCTTCAAATAATGGCTTCTCTGTTTGGGCATTCATAATAGGATTTGTTGCCTAACGAGGTTATTCTTGTTTTGAATTACGAGTATCAATTGTTACGTTCATCGACAGACCAACTGAAAGCGGATTAGCTTCTAATTCTTTTGGATCCAGACGAATTCTAACGGGCAGTCGTTGTACGACTTTAATCCAGTTACCTGTTGCGTTTTGAGCTGGAATAATTGAAAAAGCTGATCCAGTTCCTCCTGATAGACCTTCCACTACCCCGTTATATTTGACAGAAGAACCATAAAGATCGGCATATATGGTTGCTTTTTGCCCTTCTCTTACTTTTTCCAGTTGTCCTTCTTTAAAATTGGCGTCTACATGCATTTCATGAATTGGAACAACTGACAATAAGACGGTACCTGCTTGAACACGTTGACCGACTTGTACTGTTCGTTTGGCAATAATGCCATCAACAGGTGCTCGCACAATTGTTCGTTCTAAATCTACTTTAGCTTGGGCAACACGTGCTTTTGTTTGTTCAATAGCCGCTTTAGCTGCCTGAATGGCTGCTTGTCCAGAGGTATAGGCATTTTGCGCTCTAGTTAATTCATCTCCTGAAACAGAACCATCTTTAATCAGAGCTCGTCTACGCTTGAGATCAATTTTCGCTTTAGCATAATCAGATTGAGCAATAGCCAGCTGAGCAACAGCATGATTGGCATCAGCTTCGGCTTGAGCAAGTGCAAGTTTGGCGTCAACATCATCAATAACAACCAAAATATCATCTTTTTTGACACTTTGTGTATCTTTGACTTTTACTTCCTGGATCGTACCACCTACTGCTGGGGTAACTTGAGCGATTTCAACCGCGGTGTAAGCATTATCTGTTTCAACGAAGTGAGAACCCCACAAAAACCAGTATAATCCCCACAGTGTGCCACAGAGCAAAACAGCGCAAGCTAATATGGTAAATCCTTTTTTGCGGCGAACATTAGCGGGTTTTTCAGGTTTTTCAACTTTTTCAGGTAACTCAGTAGATTGTGTCATAGTCGATCTTTCATTCTTTAAGTTCAGAAGAGGTGACGTAGCCTCCTCCTAATGCTTTGATCAATGCAACATCTAAAATAAATGATCGTGAGTGCAAATCACTTTGCGCTCTCATATTGTTTAACAATATTTCTTCAGCCGCTAAAACTTCGATGTAGTTAGAAAGTCCGCCGTTATAACGATTATTGACAATACGGTGTGCTTCTTTTGCAGCTTCTACAGCTTCATCTATTTTGGCTATTTGTTTTTCAAGTGCTTTTTGACTGGTTGCTGCATCGGCAACTTGTTGTAAAGCTTGTGTTACAGTCTGGTTGTAATTGCCAATTGCTTCTTCCATTTCTGCTTGTGCTACAAAAAGTTGAGCTCTTAGACGACCGCCATTAAAAATAGGCAGGGAAATAGCCGGACCAACTGCACCAAAATCAGCTCCTGAGCTTCCTAAGTGATTGATGCCGAGCGCTTGAAGTCCTATAAAAGCTGACAAATTAACATTAGGATAAAACTCTGCTTTTCTTTGGTCTATTGTTCTAATTGTTGACTCTACCCGTTTTTTTGCAGCAACAATATCAGGGCGTCGTCCAAGCAAATCGAGTTGCAGTTGTTGAGGAAGACCAATGCTTTTATCGAGATTTAGATTAGGTCGAGAAATACTTAAGCCTCTATCTGGTCCTGCTCCAACGAGTGCAGCTAGTTTGTTTTTTTGCAGTGTTATTAATTCCTCTATTTCAAGTAAGTCTTCTTCTGCAGCAGACAATCTGGCTTTTTCCTGACGTACACTTGCCAAGGTTTCCATACCTTCTCTATAACGATTTTGGAAAAGTTGCAGATTTTTATTACGTACATCAATTGCTGCTATAGCGGTATCTTGAGCTGCATATAAACGAGCTAATTCACCATAGGTTGATGCAATGGAAGTAGTTAGCATCAATTTGGCTTCAGCCTGATCTGCTTTTGCGGCTTCTGCTGCAGATGTTGCAGCTTCTAATGCAGCTCGATTTTTCCCCCAGAAATCAATTTCCCAACTAAAGTCCAAGGTGGCGTCACCATAATCCCTCCATCCACGTACTGCATTTTTTCCTGCTGAAGATTGATAGCTTTGTTTTTCAACTGAAACAGATGCATTGGCATTGATGTCAGGGTAAAGCGCAGAACCAGCAAGGGATTGTATGGATAAAGCCCGTTTTAATCTCGCTTCAGCAATTGTCATGCTAGGAGAGTTAGCTAAACCCTCTTCTATTAATTGATTTAATTGTGAGTCTTGATAAGTAAGCCACCACGTATTTTCTGGCCAGTAAGAAACATTTCCTTGTAATGTCTTTTCGCTTACATAGGTCTCAATAGGTTTAATATCTGCCTGATTTTCAAGTTCCGGCATCCAAGCACAGTTACTTAAAAAAGTAATGCTTGATACAAGTAGTGCATATCGCAGAAGATATCTACACGGTGATCGTTTCATAGAAAAAAATTTTTTATCATTTTTAAAATTGGACCGTACTGTACAGTTCAATTTTATACTAAAATATATGAAAGTCAAATGTACCAGCAGTGAAAATAAATATTATGACTACAAAAACAAAAAGTAAAAAAAGACAAGTTATTTTGAATGTGGCTATCGAGGTTTTCAGAGAAATGGGCTTTCATAATGCTTCAATGAATATCATTGCAGCTAGAGTTGGCGGTTCCAAATCGACTTTATATAACCACTTCCCTTCTAAAGAAGCTATTTTTTTGGAAGTGATACGTCATTTTACTCAAATACAAAGTCAAGAAACGAATTCTGGCAATAATTCCAATTTAAGAATTTTGACTGAAACTGCCCAAAATTATATAGAAACAGCTTTTCGTTTATTACAAGAGCCGTTAACAGATATTCGAAGTACCTTGCTTCATTTTGGTGAAAATTATCTTAGTTTTTTGTACATGCCAGAAGTTCTCACTATTCGACGCTTACTGATTGCTGGATCAAGAGAATATGAGATGGGAGAATTTTATTATGAGGCGGGACTAAAAAAATCTTTGATGAGAATTTCTTCTTATCTTGAAAAAGCTATAAACGCTGATCAATTAAAAAAAGCAGATCCTTTTATTGCCGCATCGCATTTGAGAAGCCTTTTAGAAGCAGAATGTTATGAAAATTATTTTTACAATAAAGGGAAAATACTTTTACCAGAGCGAATTAAAGAAATCGTGAATAATGCAGTTTCTGTTTTTTTAGCTGCTTATGGAAAATAAATTGCTATTAATGAGTTTCTATTAATTCAATTCGATACCCATCTGGATCTTCAAGAAATGCAATAACAAGAGTTCCGCCTTTGACTGGACCTGGTTCTCTTGTAATTTTGACTCCTTTTTCGCGAATACGGTCACACATGGCATAAATATCATTTGTACCAATTGCAATGTGACCATACGCAGTTCCCATTTCATATTCACTGACACCGTAATTCCATGTTAGTTCCAGTTCTGCATGATCAGGATTACTGCCATAACCTAAATAAGCTAAGGTGTATTGAAACTCAGGGTTATCTTTTGTTCTGAGCAAAGTCATACCAAGTACATTGGTATAAAAGTCGATAGAACGTTGCAGGTCCCCTACTCTTATCATGGTATGAAGAATACGCATTAAATTTCTTTCAAAAAGTTTATAAGAGAAAATTGGAGACTTTATTCCCCAATCCAGTCGGGATCTTTTGTCCAAACTGCTTTTTTTTCTGTTAATGAGAGTGGTACATCGAGTATTCGCTGATTTTCAGAGCCACGAAAACGAAGTGACAAGCGTCTTTTTTTCATTATAAAAGGACCATCAATAAGAATATCTGCGTAAGACAGTAAAGCAAGCATATCAGGGTCATTATCCTGAATGATTTCTTCAAAGGTATAACCGGTATAAATGGCTAAATCGAGATTTTCTTCCTTAATTAATTTTGCTAATGGCAAAAGCGCTTTTGATTGAATTAAAGGCTCTCCCCCACTGAAGGTAACACCAGTTAATAGAGGATTTTTGCGTATTTTGGAAATTAAGTCGTTAACGCTATAAAGTGTTCCGCCATTCAATGGAATAGCTTGCGGATTATGGCAACCAACACAAGACCGTGGGCAGCCTTGCGTAAATAAGGCAAGGCGTAACCCCGGACCATCTGTTATGGAATCATTGACTATGCCAGCGACACGAATCGTATCAGACGTTATGTTTGACACGTTCGGATTCCTCTGCTCGTTTGGCATTATTAAAGCGATCTAATGTACCAACCAAGTAACCTGTAATACGGCGAATGCGTTCGAATTTTGGATGTGCATCCTCATTTCTGCCACATTTTGGACAGACATCCTCAATAATGCCGTTATAACCACAAACTGGATCCCTATCTACAGGATGGTTAATTGATCCATATCCAATTCCAGCTTCTTTCATTGCTCGAACTACTTTTTCAAATGCTTTCATGTTATTGGAAGCATTACCATCCAATTCCACGTAAGAAATATGACCAGCAGCTGTTAGTGCATGATAAGGTGCTTCAATTTGGATTTTCTCATAAGCTGATATTGGGAAATACACAGGAACATGGAAACTGTTTGTATAGTATTCACGATCGGTAACACCCTCAATGACACCAAATTTTTTCTTGTCCATTCTAATGAAACGACCAGATAATCCTTCTGCAGGTGTGGCAAGTAAGGAGAAGTTCAAACCATGTTCTTGTGACATTCTGTCAAGGAAATCTTTCATAAAGCCGATAATTTCCAATCCCAAGTTACGGGATTCTATGGATTCACCATGGTGTTTACCAGTTAAAGCTACCAGTGTTTCTGCCAAACCAATAAATCCAATGGATAGTGTGCCATGTTTTAAGACTTCACCGATTTTATCATTTGGACCTAATTTATCAGATCCAATCCAGATACCTTGTCCCATCAGGAATGGGAAATTTTTAACTTTTTTGTTTGATTGAATTTTGAAGCGGTCTAAAAGTTGTTTTGCAACCAACTCCATTTTACGTTCCAGTTCATCAAAGAACCAGTCAATATTTTTATTACTATTTAAAGCGATTCTTGGCAGATTAATGGAAGTAAAACTGAGGTTCCCCCGACCAAATGCAATTTCATTTTCCGGATCATAGGAATTACCCATAACACGGGTACGACAGCCCATATAAACAGCTTCTGTTTCAGGTCTTCCCGGGCGGTAATAATGCAAATTAAATGGTGCATCCAAAAAGGCGAAGTTAGGGAACAATCTTTTTGCACTGACTCTGCAAGCCAATTGGAAAAGATCATAATTTGGATCGCCTGGGTTGTAATTGACGCCCTCTTTAACTTTGAAAATGTTGATTGGGAAAATAGCGGTTTCACCATTACCCAAACCAGCTTCTGTAGCCAACATGATGTTACGAATAACCATACGACCTTCTGGTGAGGTATCCGTACCGTAATTAATGCTTGAAAATGGTGTTTGTGCGCCGGCGCGACTGTGCATGGTATTTAAGTTATGCACAAGGGCTTCCATAGCTTGATGAACATCCCTGTCTGTTTCTGCTTCTGCACTTTCTTGAGCAAAAGATTGGATAGCAGATAAGACAGCCTTATCTTTTACGATATCAGAAAAAACTTCGGTTTCTTTTGCACGAAAATCGTCAGTCATCGCCAGGCTTGGATAAAAACCAAACTCGGTTTCAATTTGTTGGTATTTTTCTTTAACTTCTTCTTTGGTTATGGTGAGAGTTGGCGCAAGAAGTTTGAGTGCTTTGAAAAAATTCGACACATAGTTTTTCTTGTAGGATTTTTGCACACCGGGTGCTAAACCATAATCGAAGTTCGGTATGCTTTGCCCACCATGCTGATCATTTTGGTTAGATTGAATGGCAATACAAGCTAAAGCAGCATAGCTTTGAATACTATTAGGCTCTCTTAGATTTCCATGACCGGTAGAAAAACCACCCTCAAAGAGTTTTTTAATATCAATTTGGCAGCAAGTGGTTGTTAATGTATAAAAATCAAAGTCATGAATATGGATGTCCCCTTCTGAATGCGCTTTGGCTTGTTGTTGTGTCAGGACAAAGTTTTCATAATAATCTTTGGCACTTTCTGAACCATATTTCAGCATTACACCCATTGCGGTGTCACCGTCAATATTAGCGTTGTCACGTTTAATATCACTGGCAGTTGCATCTTTGTGGGTTAGCTCGTCAAAAATACGCATTAAATTGGTATTTCTTGCTCGAATTCTACTGCGTTCAGAACGATAAAGAATATATTTTTTAGCTACATAAGCGTAGCCATTATCCATAAGAACAGTTTCAACCGTATCTTGAATATCTTCAATACTTGGAGAAGTTTCTTTGAAGATTAAACTGAGCTTTTGCTCAACGCTTTCAGCAAGACGCATGCTTTCTTTTTCACTTCCACGGTTGCATGCGGTGAGTGCTTTATTAATAGCGTCAGCAATTTTTTTTATATCATACGGAACCAAACGACCATCCCTTTTCTGGATGGTTTTAAACATTCTTTCGGTTCCCCTAATAATCTGACTGATTGCAGGAGCGTTTTTTACGATATCTAGCATATTCTTATTTCCCGAAATTAATTGTTATTTTTCATTCATTATATCTGGGATTTTAAAAAGCTTCAGGGACTACACATTTTTTGCTAAAACCCTTTATTCATGCGGATTTCAAGAGAATTGTCATTTTGTCACCCCTCTGTAAAACGGCATAAAACCGTCATTATGATAAAAATGAAAAATTTAACTTTCTTGATCTAGGTCAATTAATTTGAGTGTCTTGAGATTGTTTTTTGATGGGGAGAATTCAGGAAGACTTTTGTTTGTAAGCAATGTAATCGTTTTTTCTAAAAATATTCCAACAATTCGATTGTTTTAATCAAATAATGGGTGCTCGTGTATCTAGTTTAGGAGTTTGGGATTCTGTTTTATTACAAAATAATTCACTTGCTTTTTCTATGGGTAGTTCACTATAGATGTCCATTAATTTCAGCGGATATTTCACGAATGCGTTCAAAACTCCCTTGATCGAATATAAGTGTGTCCGCATTGTGCAATAAATTGCAATTCTTTTGCCCACATTAACCAAATTAAGCTTTTATCTTTATTCATTATTTTTTAACATTTATCATTTATAAATCTTAAACTTTTTGTATCAGAAACAACTTTTTATATTTATAATCTACTTTTAATATAATTTGTAACTCATTATATTTAATTTATTTTTTATTTTTTTAAAGTTTTTTGTAATACCAACTTCTCTATAGAAATAAATAAGTACTTTAAATGACTATGTCCCAAACTGTTGAAACAAAAAAGTACCAGTTCACGGATATGCTTTCGCATATTTGGTTTCCTTTTGCAATTAGTGTTGTTGCTGGTTACATGTTTATGAGTTTAGCGCCATTGACATACCAGTTTATGACACTTTTTGATGTAGGTTATGCAGGTCTGTCTCTTTTCTTAAGCAGTTTGTTGTGGGCTCATGCTTTGATTCAACTTCCAGCTGGCTTAATGTTGGATCGTTTAGGCATTTATAAAGGATTTTTGATTGCCATTATTCTTGCTTTATTTGCCAATATTTTGCCTTTTGCCGCACCTAATAGTCTTGGTATAGCAACGATACTTCGTTTTTTTGCTGGATTAAGTACAGGAATCATGTTTTTGGCTGGGGTAAAGATTACCGGTATGATGGTGCCAAAAGAAAAGATGGCACAAGCTCAAGGTGTACAAGGAGCGGCTTTCAGTCTGGGTATTATGCTCCCCTATGTTACCCTACCCTATTTGGGTAACGAGGCCTGGCGCTTTTCCTATGGCATTCCAGTCATACTTTCAGTTTTCCTTGTTCTTATCTCATTAAAGTTACCTGCCTCTATTCGTCAATCTGGAAATAGTTCTCTTGTAAAAGCAAGTGATTTATGGCGTGCTATTTGCATGATTTCCACTTCTCTTCCTATTTGGATGCTGGGTATTTTTCATGGATTTTCCTATGGCACACTCAATAATTTAGGTCAGTGGTTACCATCCATTCTTGCTGATATAGATGGACAGGGTCATGTTGCAGCATGGAGTTTGGGAACAGCTGTTGTACTTTTGGTTGGAACGATGGCACGTGCGTTTGCCGGCATCTTTTTACGCTGGTGCTCTCGTAGTTTCATGACCAATATCGCTGTTTTACTTATTGCTGTTTTATATATCGCTTTAGGATTAATGGGAAATCCTTGGGTTGGATTAGCTGTTGGCGTTGTTTTAGCCTGGCTGGGAGGCTCTAATTATGGTTCTATTTTCAGTCTAACTGGTCAAAGTGTTTCTCCTGCTTATATGGCTACAGCTTCCGGTTTTATGAATTTGATTGCCAACATCACAAGTGTTCTTTTAACGGTATTTTTTGGAACCGTAAGAGAATATTCTGGTAGTTTTAGTTGGGCTTTATGTGCAGCTGGTATTGTTGCATTAATATTTTGGGTGGTTGGGTATCGAATTATTCATAAAATGGATCATCCAAACTAACCCGTTTTTCTGTAATCGTTTTCTATTGATAAAATAGTCATTATTGTTTTTATATAGGAGTGTATTAAATGACAAAGCAGTTCAAAGAAGGTGTAACTTACACTGGAGAGATGATGCACGGTAGTTGTCAAAGCTGGCACTCAAACAGTATTACCGTATTGAAAAGAGAAGATGCCTCTATAACCTATCACGAAAATTATGGTCAAAATAAAGGCAAAGTATGTACAGCAACCATTGAAAAATTGGATGACTGGGGTGAATACATTGAAATTGGTGAAGATCGTTTTTTTGCTTATTCCGTAGAAAACGGTTAATTTTTAATTTGATGTTTTAAAAATATGACGCCTGCTATTTTGCTTTTAAAAAAGAATAAGATCGCTTATACCTTGCACGAATACGAACATAGTAGTGATGAGCGGCACTTTGGTGATGAAGCAGTTAGAAAATTAGGTGTTAACGGAGATCAGTTTTTTAAAACCCTTTTGGTCTCCTTAAATGGCAATCCAAAAGATCTCGTCGTAGCCGTTGTTCCCGTTCCAATGCAATTGGATTTAAAAAAGGTGGCAAAAGCTTTTTCTGCTAAAAAAGCAGAAATGGCTGATCCTCAAATGGCACAACGTACGACGGGTTATTTAGTCGGCGGAATTAGTCCTTTAGGACAGAAAAAACTATTACCAACCGTTGTTGACACAAATGCCATGCATTTCCCAACTATATTCATTTCAGGCGGAAAGCGCGGATTAAGCATCGAACTTTCAGCTGAAGATTTGAATAAACTGACAAAATCAACTATTGCGTCTATAGCAAAGGATGCGTAATCGCAAATTTTATCCCAAGTGCTTTAAAAACGATTTTTTAGGAAATTTGTAGGCTACAAATCTTTTCTTTAGCTTATCTTATCAAATAAAAAAGCGAGTATGTTTTTGTCATACTCGCTTTAGGTTGTTTTGAAGTTATCAGCTTAGAATAACTTCTTAAGTCCTAAATTAGAACTTGTGGGTCATACCAACTTGTACTGCAGTGGTACTTTCTTGCCCGCTTCCACCGTAGTATTCATTTACACCTTCGTTATCCCAATCAGTGTAAGCCACCTGTCCATAAACAGATGTCCGTTTGGACAGATTATAGGTGTAATCGACAGAGTACTTCATGATATCGCTATCGCCAACAGTCTTACCGTAGTATGTTGGTTTAGTACCATCAATAACGTTTCTTAGGTCATCCAAAGATACACGTTGTACTGCTGCATCAAATTGACCAGGACCGATATCCCATTCTAAACCGAGCAACCAAGACTCTTGTTCACTTGATGTTGGTGCAAAGCTGGTGTTGGAGAAAGGTAAATCATATGCACTAGAACCACCTGCTTTGTAACCTTCATCCTTGGTTTTTTCATAGGACAACATCACACGTACGTTATCCCATTTGTATGCAACACCAATGTTCCATACGCTGGAATCATTAGAATCTGCTACACGGCTCCAGTTAGCAGTTGCCATCCATGGACCATTGTCATAGGACAGATTGATACCATAACCATCGTTGGAGTATGCTTTTCCAACCCACATTAATTGATCGGGGGCGGTCTAGGACGATTTGGAGTGGAAACGAAATCACCATTGTACCAATCTTTATCTTCGGTATCGTTACCCAAGGAGTAGCTCAAGCCAACAGATAAACCTGCCCATTTTTACGTCGCTACCGTTTTGTTTGATGTAACCGGTGTCAACTACCCCGTAAATGGTGACATTAGATTGAGCATGTGCTACACCGGCTGCTGCGCCGAGTACAGCTAATGCGATTAATGTTTTTTCATTTCAAATTCCCTTTAAAGAGTTTATTTAAAACCCGAAAAGCCCTGTCATGACGTATCCGGAAAACCCGACAGAACTCAAACAGATTCCTACAAATGAAATGATAGAGGGGTAAGGAAATGGAAATCAAGTAAGATTTTGTTTACAAAGAATATTTTTCTTTTTCTCTGTTGTTTTTTTGCTATTAACTGATAGCAATGCATTTTTAAGGTTAAAGACAGCAAAATTGTTGTTTAAAGTAGAATTATGCACTTAAATTGTCAAATAGATATTGCTACTCAGTACGATTTACTCAATCTAAAGATCCTCAAATTCGATGAGGTAAGACTATCATATCATTTATATTTTATTTTGAAATTACATATGGATACCTTTAAACTGGAATCCTGCATCTGTAATCACTTTAGCGAATTGATCTGAAGAGATTTCACTCTCGGATGACACATACACTTCCTTTTTTTCTAGATTGACTTCAGCTTTAACGCCTGGTAATGAATTTAGAGCTTTTTCAACTGAAGCTTTGCAATGGGCACAGTTCATACCGTCTACATAGAGTATTTTGCTTGAAGACATATTTATCTCCTCTTTTATTATTATCGAATTAATGGTGTTTGACATTAAATCACGATCTGTTTTTGTAGAAGCCAAAGAAGTTGAACCATTTTTTTTCTGAAACAAATTCAGTTTAAGCGCATTTAGCACGACAAAAATACTGGATAACCCCATTGCAACTGCCGCAATCATTGGATTGAGTACCAATCCAAAAACAGGATATAAAAGTCCTGCCGCTATAGGTATACATAAAATATTGTAAAAAAATGCCCAAAAAAGATTCATCTTAATGGTTCGTAATGTCGCATGAGATAAATCATATGCTGTGACAATATCCATCATATCGTTTTTTATCAGAACGACATTAGCAGACTCTATTGCAACATCTGTTCCTGCTCCAATGGCAATTCCAATATTGGCTCTTGCCAAAGCTGGAGCATCATTAATACCATCACCTACCATTGCAATTTGCTGGTTCTGTTGCATGAGTTGATGAATGACCTCTTCTTTTTCTTGCGGTAAAACCTCTGCAATGACTTGATCAATGCCGACCATTTGTTTGATGGTTTCTCCCGTGACTTTGTTGTCTCCTGTTAACATGACAACATTGAGTCCACGTGCTTTCAATTCAGAAATAGCTTGTTGGCTGGTTTCTCTTGGTAAATCAGCTACGGCAAGCATTCCAATCAATTGGTTGTTTTTTGCAAAATACAGAGGGGTTTTTCCTTCATTTGCCAGTTTTTCAGATATATCCTTTGCTTTTACCAAATTCACAAGATGTTTTTTCATGAGTTTTTGATTACCCACAATGTACGAATCATCTTGTGTTTGTCCTTGTATTCCCAAACCTGAAAGTGCTTGAAAAGATTCAATTTGAATGGGTGTAATTTTTCTGTTTTGTGTTTCTGAGAGAATCGCTTTTGCTATAGGATGTTCTGAACGAGCTTCCAATCCCGCAGCAATTGCGAGTAATTCATTTTCGTTTATTTCAAAAGCAATAATATCGGTTAATTTCGGTTGTCCTTTTGTAATGGTTCCTGTTTTATCCAATACAACAGTTTTTATATGACAAAGATTTTCAAGTGCTTCTGCATTTTTATATAAAACGCCCTCTTTTGCCCCTCTTCCTGTTCCAACCATGATGGCTACAGGTGTTGCCAGACCCAGTGCACAGGGACAGGAAATAATCAAAACAGCAATGGCACGTGATAATGCAAATTCCAATGACCCATGGATAAAAAGCCAAAACACAAATGTGACAAAGGAAATTCCTATAACGACAGGAACAAAAATACGACTGATTCGATCTGCTAATTTTGCAATAGGTGCTTTAGAAGCACTTGCTTCTTCAACCAGACTAATAATTTGGGCAAGTGCTGTATCTTTTCCGACTTTTTCAGCTTTCATGAGAAAAAAGCCACTTGTGTTGATTGTTGCACCTATGACGCTATCTCCAGGATTTTTCTCAACAGGAATACTTTCTCCGGTTATGGCAGATTCATCAACAGCAGATATTCCTTCAACAACAACTCCATCGACAGGAATCTTTGTTCCTGGTTTTACTGCTAAAATATCTCCAACCTGGACCTTTTCCAGTAAAATTTCCCGTTCTATACCGTTTTGTATAACGAGTGCCGATTTAGGAGCCAAATTAAGTAAAGCCGTAATAGACGCTTTTGTTTTTCCTTTGCTAATCGATTCGAATGTTCTGCCTAAGGTAACCAATGTCAAAATCATAGCAGCACCTTCAAAGTACAAATCGTGTAAGTAGTGAGTTGCTATGTCTAATTGATTATTACCAACTGCCAAGTTAATCCAATACAAGCAAAAGACACCATAGAAAATGGCTGAAAACGAACCCAAAGCAATTAGGCTGTCCATATTGGGAGTTCGATGAAACAAAGATCGAAAGCCCACTGAAAAATAGGAATAGTTAACAGCAATAATGGGTAAACAAAGCAAAAATTGTGTCAGGGCTATGTTGGCAACATTTTGCGTACCTTCTAAAAAAGCAGGTAAAGGTAATTCAAACATAACTCCTTTACTCAGGTATAAAAGTGGAATCAAAAAAACAAAAGAAACAATCAATCGATATTTCATTGTCGATAACTCATCCTTTATTTTGGTTGGAGAGTTATTCACTTCTTGATGTAATGTTGCGTTATAACCTGCTTTTTGAACCGCATTGACAATCGCTTCTGATGAAATTTTTGTTTCATCAAATTCTGCAGTCATGCTATTGGTTAGTAAACTGACGCTAACAGATTGAATTCCCGGTAGCATTTGTACTGCCTTTTCAACGTTTGCAACGCAAGCAGCACAATTCATACCAGAAATATCAAATTTGTTTTTGCTCATGTTATTGGTCTTATCACTTCTGATTGTCAGTCAAAAAGCCAACCTTACTTTTTCAAAAAACACAAAGTCATTATTATGTCAGGAATTTAATTCCTATACATAAGACATTCGTTTTAGAGCAAAGTTTATATTACAAACAATTTTAATTATGTTCTTTAATTTATTGAATTAAAAAATAATATTTGCACAAAAATAAATCTCGCTAGTTTATTTTTAGAGAAGTAAAATAACGTTTTTAAAGATTTATTGGATTTTCCAAATTTTATCATGACAACAACCAAAGCAAATTTATATGGGATTGCTGCCATTCTCATGTGGAGTACATTGATTGGATTGGTACGTTCAGTCAGTCAGGCTTTTGGTGTTGCAGGTGGAACTGCTCTCATTTTTACATCAGGTGCAATTGTCTTGTGTTTGCGTCAAGGATTCCCTCGTATTTGGACTATGCACCCTCTTTATGTTTGGGGATCTGGCGTTGCCTTTGTGCTGTATGAGGTATTGATGTCTCAATCGATTGGATTTGCTAAAAGCAGTCAACAGACATTAGAAGTTGGGATGATTAATTATCTTTGGCCTTGCGCAATTGTTGTCGTTTCTCTTTGGCTTAATAAAGAACGAATGCGTTGGTGGGTTTGGCTAGGCATTCTTCTTTCACTTTGTGGAATTTTTTTGTGTTTGACATCAAATAGTGATATCAATATAACCGGATTTATTCAGAATGTTTTAGAAACCCCTCTTCCTTATGGGATGGCTTTTGTTGCAGCTGTGCTTTGGGGGTTTTATTGCAATTTAAGTCGAAAATATGCAAATGATCAAAATGCAGTTCCCTTTTTCTTTACGATTATCGCTATAGCGCTTTGGATACGTTTTTTTATTACAGGAAGCGAGTTGCAGTATCCGGATTGGAAAGCTTGGGCTGAATTGGTCTGTATCGGTGTGATCTTTGCGATTTCTTATGCCTGTTGGGAAACCGGAATCCAAAAAGGCAATATGATTTTTCTGGCGGTTATTTCCTACTTTACCCCCATTTTTTCCATGCTTTTTATCTGTGCATGGCTAAAAGTAGTACCTAATACCCATTTCTGGTTTGGGGTTGCTTTGGTTGTGGCGGGTTCCTTGGTTTGTTGGAACGCCATTCGTGAAAGAACATAAAAAAAGTCAGTTGAAAAACGGTTTCAACTGACTTTTATTCCAACTGTTATTTGAAAATTATTTTTCAAATGAATTATAAAAAACGGTTTCTTCCAGAGGTTTTCTTTCAAAATGTTTTGGATGAGGAACTGCATCGTCAGCTGGATACCCCATAACCAACAGTGCAATCGGTTCAAGCGAAGCAGGAATGGAAAAGGCTTCTCTGATTTTTGCAGGATCAAAGTACATAATCCAGGTTGTTCCTAGTCCGATATCTGCAGCTGCCAACATCATTTGGGTTGTAACGATACTGCAGTCAATTTCACCACTATTCTTATTATCAAAAGGACGTGTCCACGCCGATGCTATTTCAGCACAAACAAGTAAAGATACTGGTGCATTGAAATGATAATCCGTGCACTCTCTCAGTTTGGCTTTTGTTTGTCTATCATCAATGACTAAAATACGTTGAGGTTGAAAGTTAACAGCCGTTGGAGCCAATTGAGCTGCTCTTAAAACATACTCCAGTTTTTCCTTTTCAACAGGTTGAGGAGAGAATTTTCGGACAGAATAACGTTTTTCTGCTAGATCATTAAAACTCATATTATGCTCCTTTCAAGAGAGAGTGTTATCTGAAAAAAATAGAAAACTAGAAGTTATTTTATAGTTTTATTCTCGATATCTGCATATAAACAGGTAAAATTTGAAACAAAAATCAATTACCAAGGAATATTTTGAATATCGTAGCTATTTTTGCCATAGCTTTTGCTCTTGCTGTTGATGCTTTTATTGTTGCTTTTGCATCAGGCATTCGTTTAAAACGGGTAACCCTTTTCCAAACACTGCAGATCAGTGGCATGTTTGGTGGCTTTCAGTTTGCTATGCCGGTTATAGCTTGGTGGTTAGGAAATAGCGCTTACAAATATATTGAGCCATATGACCATTGGATTGCTTTTGTGTTATTGGCTTTTGTTGGTGCTCGTATGATCAAAGAAGCCTTATCTAATAAGAGCGATCAAACAGCATATAACCCTACTCGTTTCAGTATTCTTGTTTTATTGGGTATTGCAACCAGTTTGGATGCTTTTGCGGTCGGTTTATCGTTTGCCTTTTTGCAAATGAATATTTGGATACCGGCTCTTATCATTGGAGTGGTTTGTTTTTGCCTATCTTCTTTAGGACTTCATATCGGCAGATTGATTACCCGCTTACCCAAATTAGGATTAATTGGTAATCAATCCAATATTATTGGGGGCGTATTGTTAATTGGAATTGGTTTACACACCCTGCAACAACATGGTGTTTTCGGATAAATCCATCAAAAAACTTAATCTCCAATAATTTTGACAAGAACTCTTTTAGGTCTTTTACCATCAAATTCACCATAAAAGATTTGCTCCCATGGTCCAAGATCCAATTTTCCTTCAGTGATCGCTACAACCACTTCTCTACCCATAATTTGTCTTTTGAGATGCGCATCGGCATTATCTTCATAACTGTTATGCGCATATTGATCATAAGGTTTTTCAGGTGCTAATTTTTCTAGCCAACTCTCAAAATCTTTATGTAACCCGGATTCATCATCATTAATAAAGACGGATGCCGTAATGTGCATGGCATTAACCAGTACCAGCCCTTCTTTAATGCCGGAGATTTGAATTTCTTTTTCTACTTGCGGTGTAATGTTGAGATAAGCTCTGCGAGTCTTTGTTTCAAACCATAACTCTTTGCGATGGCTTTTCATTGTAATTTCCTTTAAAAAATAACAATACGCTTGTTTTAATGCTGATTCAAAAGAGTAAGCTATATTTTTTTATTTTGCCAGTTGGCTTTTTTCATGTATATCCAGGAAATAACCAAGGTACACGCCCAATATACATGTTCATTTAACCAGCAAATAGCAACATCCATTTTTAAATGGAAAATGACTCCATAAATAAAAATGCAAGAAAGCAGTAAAGGACCCAAATCTAAAAGAAAAGCCGTTTTTGTATTTCCTGTTCCAGAAATAGTCTGAAATAAAATAAAGCTAGGTACTGATATCAGTAACGATGTCATTGTCACTCGAATTGTTAATTTACTATCGGATACGAGGTTGGCGTAATCCGTATAGATCCGTACAAAAAGTTCTGGAAAAACAAATATGACAAGTGCCAAAGGCAATGTAATCAAAAAACAGAGTTTAATGACTTTTAAACAGGCGCTGATAACCTGTTCATGCTTTCCTTCTCCAATTAAATTACTGGTAATGGACACAGCTGCAGATGAAAGCGCAAAAATGGGCATAAAAATCAAGGTCAAAATACTACGGGTAATATTTGATATGGCAATGGCACGCTCGCCCAGATGCTCTACAGCAACAAAAAACATGAACCAAATACCAATACCAATAACGTATTGAATCATTATCCAGATGGATACATCTAAAATTTGTCGAATTAAATTTCCTCGAATAGTCAAAATATTCCTGAAACCATATTTATCTGTATCGACACATTTATAGATATAAAAAATGTAGAAAAGCATGGCAACGGCTTCTGCAATACTGGAAGCTAGTGCTGCTCCACCAATGCCCATCTTGGGAAAACCATATTTTCCAAATATCAACAGATAATTTAAGACAATATTGACTGCAACCATTAAAAAAGAAGCAGTTGTTAGGATCCGTGTTTGCTCAATGCCCACAAAATAGGCACGAAAAATGAGACAAACAAAAGCAAAGAAAAAACCAAAGCTTCTCCAGTCCAAATACTCAATAGTGGCTCGATAAACTTCTTCAGAGGAAAATATTCCATTCAGAATGATGGGGGATAAAAATCGGGTCAGTAAAAAAGCAATTAAAGCCAAAAAGACAAGAAAGAAACCACCCTGTATAACAATTTGACCAATCTCAGCAAAACGTTTTTCTCCATTACGTCTGCCAATCAGTATTTGTCCTCCCATAGAAAAACCAAAACCGATCATAAATAATGTCAGGAAAAAAACGCCTGCCAATGCTGAAGCACCTAATTCGACTTCTCCAACACGACCTAAAAAAGCCGTATCAGTCAGCATGATTAAATGTTCAGCAATCAGGCTAATAAGAATTGGAAAAGCAATTTTCCAAATATGACCATATGTGATGGTTTTCATGCATGTAAAAAATAAAAGGCTACGAGTATTTTTCTCTCACAGCCTTAATAGATGTTCCTTTTTTCACTGGATTTGATCAATTTACTTCCAGGAGTTTTTGTTAGTTTATGCTGTTTGGGCAAAGTGCTTAATCATAAAAAGAGATACTTTGACTGTCAAACATATCCACCGATATTCAGATATGGGTCAACTTATATTTCCAAATAGGATTTAAGCTTTTGATAGTCCGTTTTACCACTTCCAAGTAGTGGAATTGCATCTATTTTATGTATTTTTTTGACGGAATAGAGTAAAGACAAACCAGAGGTTTTAATTACTGTATTTACTTCACTTAGGGTTATAGGTAATGAAGTAAAAAGCACAATATCCGTTTCTCCTTCTTTAAATTCTGCTTCTACAGCAAGTGAAACGCCCTCTTCTGGTGCATCTGGATGAGTAGAAAAAGCGTCAAGCAGTATATTTTCGATTTGTGGCAAGGAAATCATTTCTCCGCCAATTTTTACGAATCGCTTTAATCTGCCATGAAAAGTCAGTCTTCCTGTTTTATCCATGCTTACCAGATCACCGGTTCGATACCAAAGATGTCCCTCAAACTCAACAAAAGGAGAAGCTGTTTCTCCAACATACCCTTGAAAAACACTTGGACCACGAACCAAAAACATACCTGTTTCATCTGTTTTTGCCCTGCCCTTGATAACTTCGTCCTCTTCTTTTACGACAACACCTGTCAATGACGGCAAAAGGTGACCAATTGTGCCTGGCATAACATCATCAGGACGATTGACAGAAACAGCCGGAGCACATTCAGTAATGCCATATCCCTCACAAAGAGAGGCTTTGGAACATTGTTTTGCGAAAGCTTGATAAACATGCTCTGGACATTTTTCAGCTCCTACAAACGCAAATCTGACACTTTCCAAGGCATCTGAATTTTTAGCTTGTTCTAACAGGGCATTCATGAAAGTTGGAGGCATGGCAAGTAAACTGACTTGGTAATCTCTAATCAATCCATTTAAAAGTGCTGGTTCAGTTGGATTAGGATGAAAAACAGCTTTAAAACCGGTTGTTAAAGGGATTACCAAACCAACCATCAGACCAAAGGAATGAAATGGTGGCAGCATTGCCAATACAGTATCATTTGGTGCCAAATTCAATACTTTAATGATGTCTGTTGCATTGGTCAGAAGGTTTCTATGCGTTAAAGGAACGCCTTTAGGAGAAGACTCTGAACCTGATGTAAAAAGTACAGCAGCCACTTCAGGAATAGAAAAATGTTTGACGTCTTTCTTTAATTTGGATTGAATGAGACCTAAGACTTTATCTAAGAAAGAAAAAGTTTTTGCCATCTGATCAATTGCAATCCATTCAACAGGTAAATTCGTTAACTCTATTCCTTGTTGCTCAATACGTTCTATTAAAGGCGTTGCGCTAATAATATGAGTAACTTTGGTTAAATCGATGCAATGTTTTAAATTGATTTCACCAACCGTCCAATTGAAAAAGACAGGTGTTTTACCTGCTAACAAAGATGCGAGCCAAATAACTACGGCAGCAGGAACAGAAGGCATCATGATTCCTATTTTGTCACCGGGTAATTTTTTCAATCGTTTTGCAATAATCAATGCGCCGATAAATACCTGATTTCTGTTGCGTAAAGCAGTTCTATCTGCCAATAATGGATCTTTAGGATTGTGTTTTAAATGCTTAAAAAACGCTTTTACAATACAGGAATGATCGGTAGGTAGTTCAAGAGGCTCAACGGAAGCTTCTTTGAACCATTCTTTTTGTGCAGGCGGAAGAATGGTATTGGAACCCAGTTGCCCACTTGCAAGAAGCAGACAATCTGCAACTGTATTTAACATTTCCAGACTCGGAACACTTTGCTGGTATTCCTCTTCTATTGCCATGGTAACTTCCATTAACATCAAACTATCGAGTCCCAAATCGTTACCAAGGTCCATACTGTCGTAAATCGGGCTTTCAGGATGCAAACCTGATATTTGACGGAGAATTGAAAAAACTTTCTCACGAACATCTAATTTAACTTCTCGAGTGTCAGAGATATTTTTATGAACGTTGTATTCTGGAAGTTCAATTGGCGTTTTACCTTGCCAGAACCAACGCGGAATTTCGACAGCGGACGGAGTTGTTTTATTGTAAAAATCTTCCAGTTGTTTGTTAAGTTGACGACGTTCCTGAATAAAGGCAAGGTCGTTTGCCTCCTTAAATTCAATATGTACGTGCCTTTTTGGTACCAATAAAAACAAATTACCCAGTATGGTTAAAAAGCCACGTAAAAGTGAACGACCAAACTGAGGATAATTACCTGTTGCCCCATAGCTAAAGGTGCTTCCCCACAATCCTGTTGTTCTGATTAAAACAACTTGTATATCTGATGCTTGCTGTAATAATGACCAAACACCCGATTTTCCTCCTACATTTTCTTTTGAAGAGTGGTATATCCTTCCCGCAGGATACATCAGCACATGATTGCCTTCTTTCAAACAATCCAATACTGCATGAATACTTCTTTGAGTGTCAGAAACAGCTTTGGCACCATCTTTTATGAGATCAGGAATAGTAATCGCATTTAAAAATTTACCGACTAATTTTCCATGTAATCCAGTTAACTGGTTTTCATCTACCAAAGGACGTGGAGAATAGCCTGCCAGTTGAGAATAGACAATAAAAGGATCTATCAAAGCAGGATGGTTCGGTAAAAAAAGCGTTGTTTTTTCAATAGTAATGGATTCCAATCCGCTCGTTGTGATTCTGTAACGTAGAGCAAGTAATAAATGTAAAAAGATGCCAAAAAAAGAATAGCGTTTGTACGAAAAAAGTTTTTGCAGGGTTTTAAATACCCAAAACATAAACAGTAATCCAAGTACACTACTACAGAATATGAGCGTTGCAGGTGTGGCTTTTCCACCTAGTTCTTGCATCCAATCGAAAATCGAGCAGAAGAAATAGGAAAGAATGATGCCTGAAAAAGAGATGAAATTGGACAGCGCTAAAACTTTTCCTTTTTCTTTGCTTTTTGGAAGAATTTGAATGAGACTAACAAGTGGTAACAAATACATACCCGCACAAATACCACTTAGAAAATAGACGAATATTAAAAATCCTGTCTGCAAAACATGGTGTTCTGGCAGAAAAACTGAGAAAGATGAAACAAGAACACCAGTAAGCATACCCACTCCCGAAGGAACCAGATACTGATGCCAAACAGAAATGTCTCGTTTACTTGCAGCATAAATTCCAATACAAGTACCAATGAGTAAGGCAATAATAATGAAACTGATTGAAAGGACACTCAATCCTAGCTGCTTTATACCCAAATTATTAATATTGAGTAAAACGAAAAAAGAATAAGCAAAAAAGAAAGCTTCGCAAATTAAAACAAGAAAAAGCGGTGGTGATTTCTTTTTATAAGACAGTGTATAAAGAAAAGAATTAAATGGACCTAAAAAAGGAAAAGGTGCTTTGGATACAGGAATTTCTGGATTTTTTCTGATTTTAAAAGAAATAAAAAAGCCTATTGTAGAAAAGAAAATACCAATTGATCCGATAATTTGTCCTAATACAAATTTGTTTTCAGAAGAATATCTCCACGATTCAAAATCAAAAGTATTAAATAGAATCTCACTTGAGGAAACGCTCAAAATAATCATCATAATGCCTATTATTTTGAGTAAGGCATTGAACTGAGGTATTTTTTGAGTATGAACTTTTTGGGGAATTAGTGCATTTAATGTCGGACTGAAAAATGTGGCTTGTATTCCCATAATGAAAATAGAGCAAATCAGTCCTGTCCAATTTAAATTGACGAGAGAGGTAATGCCAAGCAACATTACCCCTACTTCAACTAATTTTGTATATATAAGAATAGTTCGCTTTTCATATCTATCTACAAGCCATCCAGCCCATGCAGAAAAAATGACAAAAGGTATAGCAAAAACAATGGTGGCTAGTCCTTGTAAATACAGGAGATCAAATGTGATCGCCAAAAGCAGGAGAATTTGTTTAAATAAATGATCATTGAAAATGTTTGTGGTATAACAAACCCCCATACTTAAAAGGGATTTTTTGTCATCACCAGCCATATCTGTCAAAGAAGAAAAAATACGCATGATTCGTTTTAACCTCTCTTTGACTCAGAAGAAATTATTTTCAAATCGCTTTCGATAAAAAGGCGAAGTTTTTCCAATGATTCCAATATCGTTTCATACACAATGACATATAGTGTTCGACGCCCCTGTTTTCGTCCTAATAAGATTCCGGCTTCTTCTAAAACGGATAAATGATGCACAATTGTAGAACGGCCCAAATCAAACTTGGATAAAATATCTTTGATTGAGAGCTCTTCTCCTGGCTCAAATAAAAGCAAGATTTTTTGCCGAGTGATATCACCCAATGCAGAAAAAACCAATGCGGTTTCTCTCCACTCTTGTGACAAATTATCAAGATATTCCGTTCTCATAACAGCACTATTAATGTAACTATTTTTTTAGTTATTAAATAGAGTAAATATATTCTTGTCAATCAGTTTTTAATTGACTATCTTCTTTAATATACATAATTGAAATATTTCCTAAAGAAAACAGAATGTTAAAATCAAAATGTATTTTTAACAGGCAATATCATCTATAAAGGGCATAAAATGAACGATCTGGCATACATTATTCGTAACAAAAAGACAAAAGCCATTACTCTTTATGTTGAAAAAGATTTGCCTTGGAAAATTTACGCAGGTACAGGAAATATAACGAAAAATACAGACCCCATTTTATCTGGAAAAGCAAAAGGCGAATTCATTTTGCCTATAAAGCAAAATCAACATATGTGTTTTACTTTTCAAACTGAAGATACAACACATATTCTTGCAGAAAGACTACTACCTATGGAAGGTGGTTTTAACATTAGAGATCTTGGAGGATATATAGGAGCAAATGGGAAAAAAGTTGTGTGGGGAACTTTTTTCCGATCGGATGACTTGGCTAAACTTAGTGATACCGATATTGATTATTTGGCTTCCATTCCGATTACAACTGTATTTGATTTCCGTACTGATAAAGAAGCAAAGGAAACTCCTGATAGATTCCCTTATTCTGTAAGAAATGCGTTTCGTCGACCATTATCACCAGGTAATGTTTCACCAGCCGAAATTATGCACGGAAACTTTAATGCCTATGATGATGCTACTGCATTTATGCATACTGTATATCGTGAACTGGTAAGTGCCAGTCATATCAATGCAGTTTATAAAGAACTTTTTCAATATCTTCAGGATGATAACAAGTTACCTATTCTGTTTCACTGTACAGCCGGAAAAGATAGAACAGGTATGGCAGCAGCTTTTTTGTTACTCTCTCTTGGTGTGAGTAAGGATACAATTATCCGCGACTACATGGATTCAAATACCTATTTAGCAGGAAAATATACTAAACTCATAGAAAATAATCCGCAATTAGCAACACTTTATAGCGTTAAATCTGATTATCTTTTAACGGCTTTTAAAACAATGGAAAACCTATGCGGAAGCATAGATACTTATTTATCTCATGTTTTAGGTATTAATTTAGACAAAATGCGTACAAAGTACCTTTATTAAGTTAGGACTTTTCTTTTCGAATATAATACTTTCACATGGCGTTTTCTTAAGGTCTTCTAAGAAGACTTTTCTGTTTTTTCCACCTACTTTGTTTTATGAAAAAAATAGATCCTACGACAATCATGCAAATGGATCCGTCCATTTTTCCACCCAAATTGCTTGGGAGAATGACATTTCAAATTACCCCTCCTTCACACCCTCCTCTTTCACCGGGTCAACATTATCTGGGCTTGTCTGATGAAAGGGATACACTTTTAATTGTTCCTGAAGGATTGGAAACAGATAAACCGGTTCCTTTTTTTGTCATGTTTCATGGATCTAGTGGTAGTGCTCAAAAGGTTTTACCTTTTGTTGAAGAATATGCGCATAAAAACAAAATACTGATGATGCTGCCACAGTCAACTTTTTACACTTGGGATTTAACTATTGGTGGACATGGGCCTGACTTGGATAAACTGGAAAAAGCGCTTAATCTGGTTTCATCCCATTTTATTATTGATCCGAAACGCTTTGCATTGGCAGGTTTTTCAGATGGAGGAAGTTACGCCCTTTCAACGGGATTAACGAATGGAGATGTTGTTTCTCACATAATTGTATTTTCCGGCGGATTCATGAATGTTTACCTTAAAAAGGGTCAACCTCGTGTTTTTATCACGCATAGCCCGGAAGATGAGCAACTAAATATAAAAACAAGTGCATTAAAACACGTAAAAGAGCTCAAAGATGGCGGATATGATGTTATATTTGAACTTTTTTCTGGAAGACACACCATTCATCCTCCTATTGTTAAGAAAGCGATAGATTTTTTCTTGCAGAAAAACGAAAAAGACGAATAGTAATATTTGCCGTAATTCTTGCGTTAGTGGAAGTCCTAACGTTAAAAATTCCATTATTAGAATAAAGACGACAATAATTGATTGGAGAAAAAATGAAATTAGTTGTATATAGCAATGTTGTTGGACAACCAATTGTTGGACAAGTCTTAGAGCATAATGTTACTCATACTAAAGTTAAATATTCCAAATCAGGCGTAGAACGTGAAGAAAACCTCTTAAATGACGATATTATTTCTATGATTCCTGATGTCGTTGATCCTTCTGTTCATACCATTATGGTTAAAAAAATCACTGGAATTCGTGGTGTATTTGATGTTGAAGATCAGGACGAATTAACATCTTCTCCTGATGGCAATCGTGTTTACTTTACAACCGATGATGGTCGTAAACTTGAAATCAGTAAAGGATTTTACGAATTATTGACTGATAATGAGTGGAATGTAAAAAGTGGTGCAATTTATCAAATGATGATGGGGGGAGGCACCTTTTAATTAATTGCATGAACTTTTACCACATTACACTTTTTACGGATTTGTGTAATGTGGTATTTCTACTTTGATAAGTTCACAAGGGTAAGTAATGGAATTTGAACTTAGTGTTTCTTCTGGTAAAAAACTGCTTTCTCGTATTGCACCTGATTCTGCTTTAGCTGAACGTTTGTCCTCTCACGGATTATCAACAGGTCGTCTTCTCATACCAGCTAGTCTTTTCAGTCTTTCTGAATTGGTTCAACTCGATAGACTCGCAAAGGAAGAAAATAATTTTTCCTTGATTTATCAAATTATCGGTTTGCGAAATATTCTTCAGGATAAAAATGCTGTCGTTATAAATGATTTGGAATTATTAGTTCCTGCATTGGTTTCCTATTTATCCTGGAATGCAATTGATGGTTGGTTATATAGACGTAATAAAGATGGCATTCTTTTACCATGGTTAATTGAACGAATAGAGTATATCGAACCACCAGAAGGAACGGGTCGTCCCTATGTTTTCGTCAGTTTGTTAGCTAATACAATTCAATCGGCAACTCGCTCCCAGGAAAATGCGGAAGATCCAGAAATGTGGCGTGCAGGCATGACAAATGCCATTTTATTTTTTGCCAGGGAATTGGGAACGGCAACTGTGCCTGAGTTATTGGCAAAAAAAGGTTACTACAGAGAATGTCCGGAATTCAAAGCGGAATATGAGTCTCAACTAAAACGTTTTCAAAATTTCCAACCTCTTTTCGGTAAACAATTTAATGCTAAGCGTAATGCATTTATTCCTTGCAAGAGAGGTAAATTAGATGATATTGAGTTATTGCGTTTTTCAGAAGATATCCCTGTGAAATGCATTAATGATGAAGAATTGTTAAGCCGCCGCATTGAAACCAATTTTGAACGTCGAATTGATTGTGTTTGTGGTACTTCTTTAGCTCGTATACCGATACATTGCTATCTGTATATGTTCCATTTGGAACTTCATCAAAATATCTGGGTTCATGTTCAGAACCTGGAAGAATACGTTTACCGTCCGGAAATACGGGATAAATTAATTTTGCCGCAACAACATCGTCTTTTAGTTGATATTCTTACATCGCGTATGGATGTCTTAATGAGCGATATCATTGAAGGAAAATCAGGTGGAACCACTATTTTATGTATGGGAGCACCAGGCCTAGGTAAGACATTAACTGCAGAAGTTTATTCTGAAGTAGTTGGTATACCTTTATATCGTGTTCATTCAGGACAATTGGGAACTTCAGCAGAATCTGTAGAAGCATCTCTTTCTACTATTTTACGTCGCGCATCTCGTTGGGAATGTATTTTGCTTTTGGATGAAGCAGATGTTTATATTCGTGAACGTGATAATGATATGCAACATAACGCTATTGTTGCTGAATTTTTAAGAACGTTAGAGTACTTTGACGGTTTGCTCTTTATGACAACAAATCGTGTTGATGACGTTGATGATGCAATTCTTTCTCGCTGTATTGCTGTCATTCGTTATGAAACACCACCTAAAGAAGATGCTGTTCGTCTCTGGCATTCTTTGGCAGAACAATTCCAAGTACCATTAACGGAAGAATTAGCTCAACAATTAGTTGAAACTTTCCCAAATTCTAGTGGTCGCGATATTAAAGAGTTATTAAAATTAACCAGTCGTTACTGTGCTGGTATCAATGAACCTCTTTCCTTATCTGCATTCCAACAATGCGCAGTTTTTAGAGGAAAAAAAGGTTATCAATAATCCTTAAGCAAGCGAAAATTTTATTTCGCCAATAATAAAAAAAACGGTGTTCCGAAGAACACCGTTTTTTACGAATATAACGAATTATCCGAGAGTTTTGCTTGCACGGATACGTTCGATATCTGCATCGCTGTAACCGAGCTCTTTCAGGATTTCGTCGGTGTGCTCACCGAGTAATGGAGCGCGGGTTACATCTACATCCATATCGGAGAATTTGATTGGAGCAGAAATGGTCAGATATTTACCACCACGATCTGGGTGATCTACCTCAACGATGGTTTTGAGTTTACGCAGAGATGGATCGTATGCCAGTTCTTTCATGGACATAACTGGACCGCAAGGAATGTCATATTCATTTGCCCAAGCAGTTGCTTCGTGCTTGTTCATACCTTTCAGCAAGGACTCAACATATTCAAAGATCTTGAATTGTTTGTTACGACGTGCTTCGAAGGTGTTGTATTCTGGATCGGTGATCCATTCTGGTTTGTTGATACGGGTACAGATTTTATCCCATGCGTTTGCTTGCAGAGTGAAGTAAACGTAATCATCTGGGTCGGTACCGTCCCAAGCACCTTTACATTTGAGCATCCAACCTGGTTGGCCACCACCACCAGCGTTACCACCACGTGGGGTACTTTCACCGAGTGGGAGACCTAATTCACCGTGTGGGTATTCATCCAAACGACCGGTGGTTTCCAGACGTTGTTGGTCACGGAGTTTAATACGAACCAGATTAAGAACAGCTTCTTGCATAGCAACAGCAACTTTCTGTCCTTTACCGGTGATGTGACGTTGTTGCAAAGCAGCCAAAATACCGATACATAAGTGCATACCGGAGTTGGAGTCACCCAATGCAGCACCAGAAACGAGAGGAGGACCATCCCAGAAACCGGTTGTTGCAGCAGCACCACCAGAACATTGAGCTACGTTTTCGAAAACTTTGAAGCTTTCGTTTGCGTGACCTTCTGCATAACCTTTAACAGAAGCCATGATCAAACGTGGGTTCAATTCATTATGGATGCGCTCCCAGGAGAAACCCATACGAGCCATTGCACCTGGTGCAAAGTTTTCAACCAGAATGTCTGCTTCTTTGATCAGTTTTTCCAGAATTTCTCTACCTTCTGGGGTTTTGGTATTCAAGGTAATGGAACGTTTGTTACCGTTGAACATGGTGAAGTAAAGACTGTCTTTACCTTCGATATCTCTCAACCAACCACGGGTTACGTCACCAGAACCAGGAAGTTCGATTTTAACAACTTCAGCGCCCAAGAAACCGAGCATCTGAGTACAAGCAGGACCTGCTTGCACGTGAGTCATATCAACTACCTTAATACCATCAAGTGCTTTTACTTTTGACATGATTTTTTATTTCCTTAGTTAAAAAACAGCTTTTATTTTCAAATATTGTTGGGATACAACAATATTCAGCCTCCCTATAAACTGCAGTTAGATAAACCACAATTAATAAATAGAATTACAATTGTTAATTCCTACTATTTTACAAGAATATTGTCCAAGAGCAAATACTGACAAGAAAAAAATAAAGAAAGTGTATCAATTACACTAAAATAAATTGAAAATCAGATGAAAAATACTAATATCTCGTATAAAGATGAGTAATAGATTCTTTCTATAGTATCATATTTTTCTATATCAATTTGTGTGACTTAAGAGTTGAGTACTATGGATTCTGATCTTTCTTGTTTTAGCAATCTTGACCAGTTTGACTTCTCTTCTTTCCCTCAATCGATGTTGGGCAGACTGGAATTCAAAATTACCCCGCCAGTTAATACTCCATTAGAAACAGGCTTACATTCTCTCGGTATTGCAGAAGAAAGAGATACTTTACTTTTTGTTCCTGAAGGATTAAAACCCAATGCACCTGTTCCTTTATTAGTCATGTTTCATGGTGCAGGTGGTCACGCAGAAAAAGTACTCCCCTTTTTAATTGAACATGCAAAATCAAAACGATTTTTACTCATGCTTCCACAATCCATTTTTCCAACTTGGGATTTAACCGTGGGTGGACATGGACCGGACTTTGAACGTTTGGAAAAAGCGTTGGCTGTCGTTTCTTCTCATTTTGTCATTGACCCAAATCACTTTGGTTTTGCCGGTTTTTCTGATGGAGGGAGTTACGCCCTTTCAACAGGCATTACAAATGGTAATTTGCTTTCTCATGTTATTGTCTTTTCCGGCGGTTTCATGAATGTCTATCACAAGGAAGGAAAACCGTTGGTATTTATTGCTCACAGCCCTGAAGATGAGCAATTAAACATCAGGACCAGTGGCTTAAAACATTACAACATACTTAGACAAGAAGGATATCCTGTTCATTTTGAAATGTTTTCTGGACCACATATCATTTACCCTCCTGTTGTAGAAAAAGCGATGAGCTTCTTTCTCGAGAGAACACCTAAGAAAACTTGACAAGATAAGCGGTTTTCTGTAGAGTAGGAATGTTGTGCTTTAGATTTTGTAAAGTTTTCTTATTCTGTTTTTTGCGGCGGAATATATAGGAGATGTTTGCAAAAACAGCAGTTCTTTATATAGAATTATTTTGACATTCTGGCCCATAAAGCGCAGAAGGAAATTTTTTGTTTTATGAAAATGTTTGGCTTCGTAAAACAAAATAAGCACCAAATAGACTATCCTGCAGACAAAATCTAAATCTATTTGATGGCTTCGAAAAAGTGCTGAGCCCTGTTTTGTAGTGTATGTAGGTATTTTTCGGTTGCCTTAATAAAACTAATAATAAAGGTGAATGCATGAAAAGATTCATATCTAGGAAGCACGCCGATCATCTGAAGCGGATGTATATGAAAACGGGATTGGATCAAAATATGATTCTAGGTATCCAAAATCGTAAAGCTGCTTTGTATGATATTCTTGTTCAAAGAAAGCAGTTAGAAGAATCTTATAATATGCATAAAAAGAATAAAGAACAATTTTATTGCAGCGAATAAATTTGAAATACAGCAATAAAATTTAAAAATTGAATAACAAAAAAAATACTTTTAAAGAATGTTCATATGCAACAAGGAATGTCTGATCAATCTGTAAATTTGTTGGAAGCAATGAAGATTCGTTCTGCATTGACTGAAGATGGCGAATACAAAATCGATCCAGAAAAAGTCAAAAGAAGAATCCGCCGGCCTGAGCTGCTCAAAAAAATTATGAGTGCAGAAACTGCTGCCAATTACATTAGGGATGGAATGGTTGTCGGCATGAGTGGTTTTACTCTTGCTGGTGATCCTAAGGTTATTCCTCATGCTTTTTCTAAACTTGCAGAAGGCGGAAAAAGAAAAATATTTTTGATGACAGGAGCTGCATTAAGTCCTGAAGTTGATAGCGCAATGATCAATGCAAACGTTATTTACAAACGTATGCCATTTATTTGCGACAAGATTACACGTAGAGCTATCAATAATGGTGATGTGCTCTATTTTGATCAAAACTTGTCAGATCCTCCCGTACAAATTCGTAACAAACAAATTCCAGCTCCTGATATTGCTGTTGTTGAAGCAACCGCAATTACAGAAGATGGCATGATTATTCCTACAACATCATTTGGTAACACTGGTGTTTTTCTGGAACATGCAAAACATGTACTTTTAGAAGTGAACCTTGCAATGCCAGATGAGCTTGAAGGTATTCATGACTACTACGTTCCTAAGTATCTACCATGCGCAGAACCAATACCAATGAATCATCCAAATCAACGTACTGGTTCTAAAGGTATTAAAATTGATACTTCTAAAATTATTGGTATTGTTTTAACACACCAGTTAGATTCTCCTTCTCCAAATGTTTTGGCAGATCCTGACCAAAGCGCAATGGCAGCTAATTTGGGTAAGTTTTTCCTTTCAGAACTGGATGCAGGTCGTATAACCACTGAAATGTATCCATTACAGGCAGGAATTGGTAGTGTGGCAAATGCTGCATTGTGGGGTTTGATGGATGGTCCTTGGAAAAATCTCATCATGTATTCTGAGGTTTTACAAGACTCCACTTTCGACTTGATCGATGCCGGAAAAATGGTTTTCGCCTCTGCAACAGCAATTACTGTTTCACCAGAAAAAACCAAACAAATTTATCAAAACTTCGATAAATACAAAGACAAAATTTACTTGCGTCCTCAAGACGTGAGTAACAATGCTGAAATTATTAAGCGCATTAATCTTATTGCGGTTAATACAGCAATGGATGTGGACATTTACGGTAACGTTAATTCAACCCATGTGGGTGGAACCCATATGATGAATGGTATCGGTGGTTCAGGAGATTTTGCTACTAATGCCCACACAACGATCTTCTTAACGAAATCTTGTGTTCCTGGCGGTAAAATTTCACGTGTCTTACCAATGGTGCCGCACGTTGATCATAATGAACACAATGTCGATATTATTATTACTGAACAAGGTATTGCTGATCTTCGTGGTCTTGCACCAAGAGAACGTGCTCTTCGTATCGTCAACAATTGTGCTCATCCAAATTATCGTCCACTTTTACACAAATATTTGGAAGAGGCAAATGCACGTGGTGGACATACTCCTCACGTTCTGGAAAAAGCATTTGAATGGTTTGCTCGTTTACGTGAAACCGGTTCTATGTTGCCTTAATATTGACATTAAACATATTACAACCCCGTTTTTAAAACGGGGTTTTTTGTTGAGTTAAATAAAGAAAGGGAAACATAAAAATGTTTCCCTTTTAACTTCGTAGATAAAGAATATCAATTAAGCAGTTTTAATGTGATATTCATCTTTATCTTTATCTTGCAGGAAGATTTGAGCATAACTTCTTGGATTCGCAGATTCATACTGCTCAATTCCCCATTTGCGACATGCATCACAACAGTAACGAGGAAGTTGAACTGCAAAAATGTGACCATGACGTCCTGTATCTGCACTGGAGTCAAGTGTCACAGCTCCACCACAATCAGAACATTGTCTTACGACTTCATGCAAGTTTTCACGGATTCGAGCTGTGTCATAGAAAATATGTACAGAACGTTTATGGAAAGGCTGATCTGGATAAGCCTCATAACGCAATTCTTTACGATTTTTCCAATTATGCAAGGTGTAATCTTTTAACTTGACTAAAAATTCCGTGATGTGTTTTGGCTGAATTTGTTTGCGAGGATCGTAATCTGGTTCACGAATATTACTGTAATCCATACCAGCCATTGCCAAAATAATGCCTGTATTAATGTATGGAAGTGCACTTTCGATTGAATATCCACCTTCCAGAACACAAAGATCTGGATTCAGCTTGTGATTCAATACAGCATAACCCTGTGCAGTAAACTTCATGTTGGTAATCGGATCTGAATAATGGTTATCCTGTCCGGCAGAGTTAATGATCAGTTCTGGTTGGAAATCATTAACAATAGGCATAATGATTTCATCCAGCACATACAAGAACCCTTCTTCACAAGTTTCGGGCGGCATTGGCAGATTAATTGTCATACCATAAGCATTTGGACCACCTAATTCATCAGGAAAACCTGATCCAGGATACAAAGTTCTACCATCTTGATGCATGGAAATGAAAAGAATATCCGGATCATGCCAGAATATGTCTTGTGAACCATCACCATGGTGGCAGTCTGTATCCACAATTGCTATACGGCGAATACCATATTTCTGACGTATGTATTCAACCATGATAGCTTCCATGTTCAAGGTACAAAAACCTCTACTACCGTGTACAACACGCATTGAGTGGTGTCCGCATGGACGAACCAATGCAAAAGCGTTATCCACTTCTTTGTTCATGACTTTGTCAGCTGCAACTAAAGTACCGCCTACAGCAATTAAGTGGGAAGCATGAACAATCGATTTAATATCCGGAACACAAAAATGGACTCTTTGAATATCTTGTTCTGTACATAAAACAGGCTTATATTCTTTGATATTCTCAAAATCCAAAAGTCCTTCCTCGAAGACCTGATCCTGTGTATAGAGCAAGCGTTCTTCGCGTTCTGGATGTGTCGGCGTAATGGCATAGTCAAATGCCGGGAAAAAAACCAGTCCTGTTGTCTTAGTCACGACATTCTCCCTAATTTGCTTCGTGTTTAATCAGGCCTGGTTTAACCTGTAACCTGACCCGAATATTTTTGCCGGTCGTTGAAAAACTTCTGACCACGTTGAAAGACTGTATATCAGCCACTTCAACAACAATATCTTCTTCTTTTGCCCCTGCTGCTCTGGCTTTCTGAATAAGCAGATCTTTACCCAAATTGATAACATCTTTCTCTGAAAAGCTAGGTGGAATACGTTGCAATATACCTTCTTCTGCAATAGAAAGAGATCCGTCTTCTGTGTCCGCAACCAGGTTCAATTCAACGGTTGTTCTAGCCATAGCGGCACCGCTAGCATTAATTACATCAGAATCCTGTGGAACGACAGGTGTATATCCCACCATTTTTTCCAAGGTATCTGACATAAACGGTGCTGGACCACCAACAATGATCATTTCTACAGGACTGATTTTGCGTCCTTCTAACAATTCATGGATGGTGTAAACAGGCTTACCATTAACCTCTTCCAACATGCTATTGATTTTTTCGGTAATCAATGTACCTGCCAAATCTAATACAGCTCTAGCAGTTTCTTCTTTTTGTTTACCCAGTTGAGAAGCTAAACTTTCAATTGCCGCATCTGCTTTTGCTTTATCACCGAAGTTAGCAAGTCCTAAAACAATCGCTGCATCCGTCGGAGTTGGTGCAGGACCATCTAATGCCATCGCAGGACCTAAACGTTCAGGACCTAATAGCAATTTACCGTCCACAACTCGAACATGGCTATCACCACCCACACCAATGGATTGTGTTAAAAGACCACGAACAGCGGTTTTATGTTCTTCAATTTTGACACCTAAAGGCTCAAGCAATGGCACACCATCAGCAAAAAGAGCAATGTCTGTTGTTGTTCCACCAATATCAATAGAAACTGAATCTTTTTCTAAAGAAACATAAGGTAAAACACCCATAATGGTTGCAGCAGGTCCTGAAAGAATGGTTTGTACAGGCTGACCTTGAGATTGTTTGTATTCAATTGTTCCTCCATCTGCTTTCAAGATGTATAGAGGAACATTAATACCCAATTCTTTCATATAAGCCTGCAATTGCTCAATTAAGCGACCATGCAAGCTCCATACTGCTTCATTAAGATATGTTGTTGCAATTCTGCGTGGGAAGTTAAGCGAACCGGAAAGGTTATGGCTAACAGAAACGTGTTTTGCTTCTTTTGAAAAAATACCTTCAGCTAATTTTTCATGGGCAGGATTACGTGTAGCAAATTTCCCGACAATAGCAAAATGCTCTATGTTCTTTTTCGCCATGATGAACTGAACTTCTTCCAATTCAGCTTTATTTGGAGCTTCTGCTTCCATACCACGGTGATTCATGTACCCGGATACCAATTTCGATCTATCAGCAAGTGGTAAATCTTGTGGTGCAACACCAGGACCATTCATAACAATAAGACCGACTTCATCTAACTGGTTTTGTACAACAGCATTTGTTGAAATTGTTGTACTTAAAACAATACGCTGAAGTTGCTTAATATCTTCCGCATTAGCAACTGCATTTGTTGCCATTAATACGGATTTCAAAATATTTTCTTTGTCTGTAAGAACTTTAGATTTTCTAATAATCTGTCTGTTTTTCATCAAAACAGAATCAGTATGTGTGCCCCCTACGTCAATGCCAAGAATCATGATGTTCTCCTTTTCAACGCGCCAGGCATAAAATGAGAAAGTAAAAATTTAGCCATATCGTCTTAAATTAAAAATGCTGCGTATGGATTTGAACAAATAGATTCGACATAAAAATCATGTCGATATCGATGACTTGAGGCCAAAACTACATTGTGACCAATCTATATTGTACCATTGAGAATCGAAAGAAAGCGTTTTTTGCAAAAGTTTCTAATACTTAACCGTTCTTTTCTAGTACAGCGGCAAAAAAACCATCCGTTTGATGACGATGTGGTAACAGTTTTAAGTAGTTATCCATCTCCAGATTAATTTTTTGCTCAGCCAAAATCTCCCTCATCGGACGCAAGGAAAAATTAGGGTGTTTCGACAGAAAATCTTGAACAACCTGCTCATTTTCGTCTTCTAATAAACTACAAGTTGCATAAACCAATCTTCCTTTTGGTTTTACCAAACGAGAAGCTGATTCCAAAATTAACTTCTGTTTTTCAACCAATTCGGAAATACCATTTGCTGATTGCCGCCATTTAATTTCAGGATTTCGTCTTAAAGTACCCAGTCCACTGCATGGAGAATCCACCAAAACGCGGTCTACCTTCCCTGCCAGACGTTTTATTTTTGCATCTCTTTCATGTGCAATATGAATAGGATGAACATTGGAAAGCCCGCTTCTTGCCAAACGTGGTTTCATTTTTGCCAATCGTTTACTGGAAACATCAAATGCATAAAGTCGACCTGTGTTTCGCATAGAAACACCCAGTGCCAAAGTCTTGCCTCCTGCCCCGGCACAAAAATCAACCACCATTTCACCACGTTTTGCACCCGTTATTTGAGCAAGAAGTTGACTGCCCTCATCTTGAACTTCAATAGCACCTTCTTTAAAAATAGATATATTTTGCAATGCAATTTTCTTTTCTATTCTTAATCCCAAAGGCGCATAAGGTGTTGGTTTGGATTGAACTTTCTGTTGAGCTAATTCGGATATAACCTCTTCAGGTTTTGTTTTTAGCGTATTAATTCTTAAATCCAATGGTGCTGGTGTATTTAATGCCTGAGCTAATTTAAGCGTATCTTCCTTTCCGTATTGAGAAAGCAGTTTTTCATACAACCATTCCGGCATATTTGCTTGTATTCTGGGAGCAAGCTGAGAACGATCTATTTTTTTCATTCTCTCAAGCCAGATTTTTTCTGATTCAGAAAGGTTTTCTAACGTTTCTATTTCACCCGATTCCGCGAGTCCCAAAAGAGCCAATCGTCTTGTTAAAGGACCCTCACCCGATTCCGCAAAATTAGTGAAAAAAAGGCGATTTCTTAAAACAGAAAAAACAGCTTCAGCAATCACACCTCGTTCTTTTGAACCAATTTTAGGATTTTTCCTGAAGTAAAGTGATAACACATTATCTGCAGGCATCGCAAAAGTTAAAACTTCATTTAATGCCTTTTCAATATGTGAAAGAATCAATCCCCGCCTTTGTTTCATAAAAAATTTCCCAGCACAATGTATTGATTAGGTGTATTGATCGTTTCATCTAAAACGACACGATTGTTTTTTAGACGAACTTTTCCTTCAACAAACCATCGTACCACTAGCGGATAAATACGATGCTCTTGTTGTAAAACTCTTGCTGCAAGAACATCTTCTGTATCATCAGGTAAAACGGGTACTACTGCTTGCGCAATAATAGGTCCGGCATCCAGTTCTGGAGAAACGAAATGAACAGTTGCTCCATGAAGTCGAACACCTGCATCTATCGCTTGCTGGTGAGTATGCAAACCTTTAAAACTCGGAAGAAGTGAAGGATGAATATTAATCAATCTTCCTTCATAATGTTGAACAAACTCTTCAGACAATATCCTCATAAATCCGGCAAGCACCAGTAAATCGGGATTGTATTGATCAATGACCTGAAGCAATGCTTCATCATAAAGCTTGCGAGTAGCAAAATCCTTTTGTGATAAAACTTCTGTGTGAATACCTGCATTTCTTGCAGTTTCTAAACCTTTGGCTTCTTTTGTATTACTGATAACCGCTGCAATTTTTGCTGACCATGATTCGGCATTAAGCGATTTAATAATCGCTTCCATATTACTACCACGACCTGAAATAAGAATAACTATATTTTTCATGATGGGGATTTTACCTTTATCAACACAGTTACGATACTACTTCATAAAAACACCACCACTTACACGCTCAATACCAGCAAGATCTTTCCAGCTTTTAATGGAAATAAAGCCTTTAGATTCTAATAAGCTTCTAACAGCATTGGCTTGCTCATAACCATGTTCCATCATAAGCAGCCCTCCCTTTTTTAAATATTTTGGTGCATTAGAAACAATCTCTCGATAAGCTGACAAGCCATCATCAAAATCTGTCAAAGCATGTAGTGGTTCATAGCGCAAATCGCCTTGAGAAAGATGGATATTTCCTTTTTCAATATAAGGTGGATTGGAAACAATTAGATCATACTGAGCCTGATCAGGTAAGGCTAAAAACCAACTTCCCTGATGAAACGAAATTCTTTCTTTATTTTGAATATGGCGATTCACATTGCATTTTGCAACTTCCAAAGCGGTCTCTGAAATATCGGTAGCCGTTACAAAAACATCTTTTCTTTCATAAGCAATTGCAACAGCAATTGATCCAGATCCTGTTCCCATATCAAGTAAATGGGCATTTTTAGGTAGAAATTGAATAGCCAATTCAACGAGTAGTTCTGTTTCAGGACGTGGAATCAAAACATCAGGTGTGACAGCAAAAGATAACCCATAAAATTCCCGCTCACCAATGATATAGGCAACAGGTTCACCGTTTTGTCTTCTTGATAAAACTCCTCGTAACAAATCGGCTTCTTTTTCTTTTAGTTTGTTCTTTAAATTCAAAATCAATTGTGTATGCGTTAACTTCAACGCATGACAAATTAATATTCTAAGATCGACAAGATCCAGTAATGATGGATTAAAAAGATTTTCAATAAGAACTCCTGCCTTGATATCAGCAAGAGAGTTTATTTTATTTGAATTGGTTTCCAGAGGATTGTGTATTATTAACCCATCACCAGAATCAATAAAACGGTCAATTCTTATGTCCATGGCGCAAGACAATAATAAAGAAAACAAATGTAAAAACCATGAACCAGACTAATGACCACTCAGGAAGGGATAATCCCCAAATACGATTCCATACTTCACCGCAAGAACCTTCGGCTTTAAATAAAGAAGGCATCCATTTTGCAGGAAAAAAATTGTTTAACATAACTTCTAAAGCATCTTTACCACAGGTCAAAGACATTTTTTTAGCAGACCATATTTGTGAAGACGCTGCAAAGGCTCCCCCAACGGCAGCAATGAGTGATAACAAGGCAGTCAAACGAACAAAAGACGTTATTCTGCCAATCAAACAGAAAATGATAATGGCAACATAAGCATAACGCTGCAAAACGCAAAGCGGACAAGGATGGACATATTGATAATGTTGCAGATAAAACGCGACTAACAAAAAGCTACAACATAACAACATGATAAAACCAAGTAGCTTTCGAGCACTTATCATATTTATATTCAGTTCTCAGTTTTTAATATGATGCATTTGTCTGGAACAACTTAAGCTGTTTCTCCCATTTCAGCTAGTAATTCTGCTTTATGCTCAGTGACTAATGCATTTGTTAGTTCTTCCAGATCTCCATCCATGATGGATTCGAGTTTATGCAAAGTTAAATTAATACGATGATCAGTTACCCTACCCTGTGGATAGTTATAGGTTCGGATACGCTCACTTCTATCGCCAGAACCAACTAAACTTTTTCTAGTTGCTGCTTCTTTTGCTTGCTGCTCTCTTACTTGGGCATCACGAATACGAGCAACCAAAACAGACATCGCTTGTGCTCTATTCTTATGTTGACTTCTGTCATCTTGGCATTCAACCACAATTCCTGTTGGCAAATGGGTAATTCTGACAGCAGAATCCGTTTTATTAATATGTTGCCCACCCGCACCTGAAGCACGGAAAGTATCTATACGAAGTTCTGCGGGATTAATTTGGACATCAGCAATGTCATCTGCTTCGGGCATAACTGCAACAGTACAAGCAGAAGTGTGAATACGTCCTTGCGTTTCAGTAACAGGAACACGTTGAACTCGATGTCCACCTGATTCAAATTTCATTTTGGAGTAGACACCTTTTCCAATTAATTTCACAATAACTTCTCTATACCCACCCAATTCGGATGGTGAGGATGAAACAATTTCAGACTGCCAACCATTATGTTCAGCAAATCGAATATACATCCTTAACAAATCACCTGCAAAAATAGCCGATTCATCTCCTCCAGTACCGGCACGAATTTCAAGAAAAATATTTTTATCGTCATTAGGATCTTTAGGTAATAGCATCAACTGTAATTTTTCTTCAGTTTCCACCATTTTTATTTGAGCTACTTCAATTTCCTGTTGTGCAAACTCTTTCATATCAGGATCTTTTAACATTTCTTCTGCTGTTGCACGATCTGATTGAGCCTGACAATACTCTTGAAATACGGAAACAATTGGTGAAATTTCCGCATGCTCACGCATTAAACGACGATAATTTTCCTGATTAGAAGCCGCTTCAGGTTGCATCAACAATTCATCTATCTCTTGTAGGTGAAGATTTAATTGTTCCAATTTGGCAAGCATTGACGGTTTCATAGTATCTACAGGTGTAATTCAGGTAAAAAGAGAAATTATACGTGAGTAATCGTTTGTAAATTTACTTTTTTGCAAGAAAGCTTAATTGATAGCCATATCCATATATTTGTTCTAATAAATACCCGTTTTGTGGTTTTAAGTTTAGTTTATTTCTTACTCGGGAAATATGTGTATCAATTGTTCTTGCCATATCATTATGATCCATTTTCCATATTGCTTCGGCAATATGGGCGCGAGATAGTGGCATATCGATATGACTAAACAATAAGAAAGCCAAATCAAATTCCTTGGCAGTTAATTTAATATTTTTTCCTGCATGTTTTAGGGTATTTGGATAATATTCAAATGTAAAATCACCATAACTCAGTAAACTTGCAGGGCTTGTTTTTTCATGGATTTGTCTTGCTAAAACACTCACTCTAACTAACAACTCATTTCGTCTTAGCGAAAAACACAAATAATCATCTATCCCCATTGCCAGAATTTCACTAATCACATCCGATTTTGCATCATCAGTTAGCAATAAAATTTTTTGGATTCCTCTTTCTTTGGATTGCTCAATGAGTTCGACTCCTCCTTGTTTTGCATATTTGATGTCTAAAATCAAAATATCAGCAGGATGTGTAGACAGCCCTCCTAAAAAGCGTTCTTTTTTCAAATATGACCAGCATGTATACCCAACTGCAGACAAGCATTGAGCAATACTTTTTTTTCTTGTTGCTTCAAAATCCAAAATTGCAATATTCATTGTGTTAAAAAAACTTAAAAATCAGATTATTACAAAAAAATATTATAAAAATTATTTTCAAGAATATTTGCGAAATAGGTAAATGATCAATAAAATTATTGGTTACCGTTTTTCGGTAAACGATACGTATGCATATTTGATGTTCTTTACACATTTATAAAAGAGTTCTTATGCCATTTTCTTAACCCGCTTTACAAGGATAAAAAATTGAACAGTTTTCGCGAGAATTTTACGGGTAATCTGCTCATCATCGGATTGGGTAGTATTGCAAAAGGTGTTATTCCGTTATTTTTGCGTCACCTGACGATCACGCCCGATCGAATAAGGGTGATTTCAGCTAATGCTGATGATGAAAATATTACTACCAAATATGGTATTACACATCAGCAAGTCAGTTTAACAAAGGAAAATTACCGTTCAGTCATTGAGCCTCATCTAAAAAAAGGCGACTTTATGGTCAATCTTTCTGTGAATGTTTCCAGTTTGGACTTGATGGCACTTTGCCATGAAAAAGAGGTTTTTTATATTGATACTTCCATTGAGCCATGGGAAGGTGGATATATTGATGAGAATGCCACTTTTTCTGAGCGTTCCAACTATATGCTTCGTGAAAAAGCCTTAGCATTTGGACGACAAAAAGAGAAAGGAACAACTGCTATCATTTGCCTTGGTGCAAATCCTGGTGTCGTTTCTGCTTTCTTAAAACAAGGCTTACTCAATATTGCCGCTGATAACGGTATCAAAGCCAATCCTGTTACGAAAGAAGACTGGGCCAAACTTGCCCAACAACTGGAAATTAAAACAATTCATGTTGCTGAGCGTGACACACAAAATACAACCACATATAAACCCAGAAACACCTTTTTTAATACTTGGTCAATTGATGGTTTTATCAGTGAAGGTATGCAACCATCTGAACTTGGTTGGGGTACACATGAAAAACATTGGCCTGAAGATGCTTTAACACATGAAACAGGTTGTATGTCAGCAATCATGCTTGCTTTACCTGGCGCTGCTGTTAAAGTCAAAAGCTGGACACCTTTGGAAGGTTCTTATCATGGTTTCCTGATCACCCATAATGAATCCATTTCCATTGCAGATTATCTGACGATCAAAGAAGGCGAAAAAGTGGTTTATCGTCCAACTGTTCATTACGCTTACCATCCTTGTGATGATGCTGTTCTCTCTCTTCATGAGTTAGCTGGCAAAAACTGGCATGAGCAATCTACAAAAGTTTTACTTCGTGATGAAATAGATCAAGGTATAGATGAACTAGGCGTTTTATTAATGGGAAATAAAAAAGGTGTTTATTGGTATGGCTCACGTTTATCCATTGAGCAAGCACGTAATTTAGTTCCGTACAATAACGCGACAAGTCTACAAGTAGCTGCTGGTGTGTTATCTGGTGTTATTTATGCTATTCGCAATCCAAATGAAGGTGTCATCGAACCCGATAATATCGATCACAATACAATGATGGAAATTGCTGGTCCCTATCTTGGCGATGTTGTTGGTGAATATGGAGACTGGACACCTCTTAAAGGAAGACACTTCCCATTTAAAGAAGATTTGGATGAAAGTGATCCTTGGCAATTTAAAAATATCAGAGTCTAATCATTTGTTCAAACCGCTAAAAATAATCTTGTTTTTAGCGGTTTTTTTCAATTAACAACCATTGCTTGCGTTTTCCTGCATTGGCAAAGCCTTGTTTTTCAAAAAGAGCATAAACAGGAGGCAATGAAATCGTTCTTGGAAGCGTAACGAGTAATCTTCTCCAACGTCTTTTTTCTGCATATTGGCGAATTTCTTGAAACATGCGATGTGCAATGCGTCGCTGCCTATAAAAAGGACGAACGTAAATCTGCTCTAAAATGCCACAGGAATCGTCCAGATAAGGGATAGACTCAAAAACCGTCATATAACCTAACGGATGCCCTCTTACACTCCGAGCAATAAAAACAGCGTAATCCGTGTTATCGAGTAACTCGCTTAAAATGATTTTTTCGTTGTTAATTTGAAACTCAAAATCAGTATGATTAGTCAAAGCAACCAATTCTGATCGGTATTCACCTATCAAAGTTGCAACGTCATGGACATCATTTTGATTTGCCTTGTGTATTTGGACTTTCATTTTCCCCAGTTACAAGGACCAACATAAGCTTCTTTTTGTTCATATTTTTCTCCGGTTGCAACAACAGCACCCGTATCAACACGTCGTAAGATTGCTAGTTCCTTATCCTTATCTTCCTGTAATATGTACTCAACGCCTGGCAAAACCTCTGCTTCAAAACTGTAGCAACGTAAATCAGAAGGCATGACAAAGTGACCAGTTTGAATGTTCATTCCCATAAATTTATGATACCCAGGGGTAATGACATAAACATAATCACTATAAGGATTCGGTAACTTAAGGCTATTTAGCCTTTCGCTATCCAACCCTCGTAAAAACATATTTCCTTCTTTAATACGGGCGGTTTCAGCAGGTTTTCCTTTTGGGGCGCCTCCTAAAGGTAATTCTTCAGGTTTTTTGCATCCAGCAAGACCACATATCAAAAAAAGAACGGTTAAAAGACAAGTTAGAAAACGCATGAGACAAATTATTTAGATTGAGTTAATTTTTTGTAAAAACGAAATAATGTACCAAAGATAACGGGAACAATAGCCGCACAAATACCAATCAATACAATCGTATTGAGATGGTCGCGAATAATCGGGATGTTTCCAAAAAAGTATCCCGCCACCACTAAACTGATTACCCAGCCTATTCCACCAGAAATGTTATAAAACTGGAATCGAGAAAAAGGCATATCGGAAACGCCTGCTACAAAAGGAGCAAACGTACGAACTATCGGTACAAAACGAGAAATAGTGATGGTTTTTCCACCATGTTTGTTGAAAAACGCTTGTGTACGTTCTAAAGCTGCTTTATCAAGCCACGCATAATCTTTGGTAAAAACTTTCTGCCCTACTTTTTTCCCTATCCAGTAATTAAGTGTATTTCCAGTAATAGCAGCAATAATCAGTAAAACCATTAATAGCCATATATCCATGGCTCCCGTTGCGCAAAATGCGCCGGAAATAAAAAGAAGAGAATCTCCTGGCAAAAAAGGAGTAACAACAAGCCCAGTTTCACAGAAAACAATGCCAAATAGAACAACATAAACCAATGTTCCATATTGGCTAATAACAAGACCGAGTGTTTTATCGACATGAATAATCATGTCAAGAAACTGCATGAAATCCATAAATATCTTAAATTGATTTCTTTTTATATAAGAAACAAAATATACAGGATAAAAACAAAGATTGGTATTTTATATAGTTTTTTTACGACAAAAATGAGAAAACATTATACTTTTGCTTTTCTTCTTTCATTCGAGATTTTATAAAGACCAGATTATAATCTCCTCATAAAAAAAGAATTATTGTCTGTTTTAGGCGTAGATATGCCACAAATTCACGTTTTACCTGATCAATTAATTTCCCAAATTGCAGCCGGAGAAGTCATAGAACGCCCTGCTGCTGTTGTAAAAGAATTGCTTGAAAATGCTATCGATGCCGGTGCAACCCGTATTGATATTCGGTTGCAAAATGGTGGCATTAAAAGAATTGCAATCACGGATAATGGCAAAGGCATTGCATCAGAACAATTAAAGTTGGCATTAACAAGACATGCCACTTCAAAAATTTATTCTCTTGATGATCTGGAAAACGTTGTAACCTTAGGTTTTCGTGGTGAAGCTTTGGCTTCGATTGCGGCAGTAGCGGAAATTGAAATTACTTCACGAACACAAAATACAGCTCATGCATGGAAAATTAATGGAAATACCTTTCAAGATGATCCTTTCCCTGCATCGGGTGATCCAGGAACAACAATAGATGTTCGAGATTTATATATCAAAACACCAGCACGAAGAAAGTTTTTAAAAACCGAACAAACAGAATATGGGCACTGTATATCTGTCATCGAACGTATTGCACTTTCTCGACCTGATATTCACTTTACCCTTTCTCACAATGATAGAACAACCTTTCAGTGGTCCTCCGGAACACTGGAAAAACGCGCAGAAATGATTCTTGGCAAGGAATTTGCCGAAGCTAAAATCTTCATTGATCAAGCTACCGGAGAGGGATCAAAACGCCTTCGTCTTTTTGGTTTCATTGGACAACCATCCATTGCAAAAAACAAGGCTGACTCACAGTATTTTTACGTTAACGGCCGTTTTGTTCGCGATAGATTGTTAACACATGCATTACGCTCAGCTTATGAAGATGTCTTATATGGAAATCGTTTTCCTGTTTATGCATTGTTTTTGGAAATAGCGCCAACTGCAGTTGATGTAAATGTTCATCCATCAAAAATAGAAGTCCGTTTTAGAGAAAGTCATAGTATTCATCAGTTTATTTTTCATACTGTTAGCCAAGCACTCGGCAAAACAAAAACAGCTGACTTACCCTCAACTGTTTCTACATCTTCATTCGCAAACAAATACTTTTCCAGTTTTGCTGATCAAAATAAAATCAAACAAAATCAAACTTCGTATGATCAATTTGTTTCCTCAACAATACATCCGGACAACGAAAAACAGCCTTTAATAGATAAAAGTAATACCCCAGAAGAAGTTTCATTTTCAGGTATTGCTCCTGAACCAACAAACGAAATACAGATCGAACATCCATTGGGATATGCACTGGCACAACTTCGTGACACATGGATCTTGGCTCAAAATAAAAATGGGTTAATCTTGGTCGATATGCATGCCGCTCACGAACGAATCCTGTATGAAAAATTAAAAGCCGCTGCAGACACCAATACATTACAAATACAATCTCTTTTGGTACCTATTACTTTTAAAGCAAGCAATATACAAGAAGGTATTGCAATGGAATATAGTGATACCTTGATGTCACTGGGGTTAGATATTGCCTCTTTATTACCCGGCACACTTGTTATACGGAGTATCCCTTCTTTATTAGGTCATGCCGACATTGAAACTATAGTAAAAGACATTCTTATTGAACTTCATGACTATGGTACTTCTGCCATTGTGACTGAAAAGCGCAATCAGCTTCTTGCCACAATGGCTTGCCATCGTTCCGTAAGGACAAATACATCTTTAAGTCTTCTGGAAATGAATGCCATATTGCGTCAAATGGAAGTAACTGAAAACGCGGATCAATGTAATCATGGTCGTCCTACTTGGGTACAGGTTGACTGGAATACGTTGGATGCTTTTTTTATGCGTGGAAAATAACTCAAAGATGATGCAAAACAAACCGCTAGCTCTTGCTATTATGGGACCAACTGCTTCAGGAAAAACAGCTGCAGCTTTGGAAATTGCACGTCATATTCCATCTGAAATCATTTCTGTCGATTCTGCTTTGGTTTATCGCGGTATGGATATTGGAACAGCGAAACCATCTCAAGAAGAAAGACAGTTCGTTACACACCACTTAATCGATTTAATTGACCCACTTGAATCTTATTCTGTTTCCCGTTTTATCGAAGATGCAACTCGACTCGTTATAGAAATCAACCAAAAAGGAAAGTTACCCATACTGGTTGGAGGTACGATGATGTACTTTAACGGGTTAAGATTAGGACTGGACAATCTCCCCGAAGCCAATCCTGTTATTCGTGCAAAAATTGATAAGGAAGCTACTTTGTATGGATGGCCTGCATTGCATGAAAAACTTTCCGTTTTGGATCCTATTACAGCTTCACGCTTAAAACCAAATGATTCACAACGTATTCAAAGAGCACTTGAAATCATTGAAATTATGGGTGTTCCTTTATCAGAACTGCACACAAGACAAAAACTTAAAGAACTTCCATTTACATTGATAAATATTGCATTAGAGCCATCAAATCGACTTGTGCTTCATGAACGTATCGCTAATCGTTTTGATAACATGCTCATGGATAACCGTTTAATCAACGAAGTCCAAGTTCTACGGAATCGTGGTGATTTGCATTTGGGTTTGCCATCCATGCGTTGCGTTGGGTATCGTCAAACCTGGCAATATCTCGATGGTGAATTTGATTTAAAAACACTTAGGGAAAAAGGCATTGTTGCAACACGTCAATTAGCAAAACGCCAATTAACCTGGTTACGATCCATGCCCGATCGTATTGTCATTGATTGCTTAGCTCCCAATGTTTCTGAACAAATTTTGACACTTTTAAAAACAAATTATCAATTTAATTAAAATAATTTGCATTTGAGACAAAAGTTGTCTTGACAGAAAGAGATAAAAGAAGCAAAATTATGTGCTTTGGTGATATAGCTCAGCTGGTTAGAGCACAGCACTCATAATGCTGGGGTCGGTGGTTCAAGTCCACCTATCACCACCAAGATTCATGAATCCCAGATATCAACATCTGGGATTTTTTATGTGAATATAATTATTTTTAAATGAATAATTAATTCAGATAGCAATAAAAGATATTGCTAAATTTAATTACTTTGTTATAATTATACGCCTTGGCCTGGTAGCTCAGTTGGTAGAGCAGAGGACTGAAAATCCTTGTGTCGGTGGTTCGATTCCGCCCCGGGCCACCAAAAA
>JAZUNA010000042.1:0-30085 GCA_045603905.1 Oxalobacter sp.
AATTTATGAATCGATTATAAACTAAAAAATATACTAAAACCCAATGTTTATGCGGTTTTCGTGGGCGTTGATGAGTGTTGTGAGGCTTGTGTTGGCGCGCTCGGCGGGGATCGAACCCACAACCCCTGCCTTCGGAGGGCAGTACTCTATCCATTGAGCTACGAGCGCATCAAATATCAATTTTTTGGAATTGATAGGCTTTAAATGAATTGTATTCTACCTCAATTGTTCTATATGCGGCACTTAGAATAAGAGGTAACAAATTACGCTACATCATTTTGCTTCTAGTTTTAGGAGGATTTTTTGCAAAATATTTATTAATGCCATTCATGATGGCATTCGCTATACTTTGTTGATGTGTGCGATCATTTAGTTTTATTTCTTCTTGTGGGTTAGAAATAAAAGCAGTTTCAACAAGTATGCTTGGAATATCAGGTGCTTTTAAAACAGCAAAACCAGCCTGTTCAACATAATTTTTATGTAATCTATTAATACCGCCAATTTCATCTAAAACAGCGCCTCCAAGTTTTAAACTATCTTTAATTTGCGCTGTTGTTGATAAGTCTAGTAATACACTTGCAACTTGCGGATTATGATTTTTAATGTTAACACCACCAATTAGATCAGCATCATTTTCTTTTTTTGCTAACCATTTTGCTGATGTAGAGGAAGCTCCTTTTTCTGATAAAACAAATACTGATGAGCCATTTGCATGTGGCTCGATAAAAGCATCTGCATGAATGGAAATAAAAAGATCTGCTTGAGCTTGTCGAGCTTTTTCTACGCGAGTATGTAGAGGAACAAAATAATCGCCATTTCTCGTCATAACAACTTTCATGTTCGCTTCTTTTTCAATACATGTTTTCAGATAACGAGCAATAGAAAGAACAACATCTTTTTCGCGGCTACCTCTATGTCCAATTGCTCCGGGATCTTCACCACCATGACCAGGATCAAGGACTATTGTAATCATTCTATTTATTAAGATTTTATTAGTGTTTTTTTCTTGTTTAGAGGTCTGTTTTTTTTCAACGTCTTTTTTAGGTTTTGTATTTGATACAGTAGATTCTTTGGTAAATTGATTTTGATCTTTACTTTGAATGAGTGCAGTGATTGGGTCTATAGGAGTAGAAGGGTAAAGATCATAAACATCACGGTGCTGATACTTATTGATAGGTTTAAGAGTAAAGAATTGAGGTTTAATAGACTCTTTCAAATCAAAAACAATTCTTACAACATTCGGTTTCAATTGCCCAGTTCTCGCTTTTTTTATGTAAGGATCATTTGATTGAATTTTTTCTACAAGTTCTTTCAATGAAGGACTCAATTCAGTTCCATTGATTTCGATAACCAGTCTATGGGGATTTGTTAGTAAAAAATGTGAAGTTTTTACTTTGCCATCATGTTCAATTGTGATTCTAGTGTGATCTTGTGCTGGCCAAATTCTTACATCAATAACTTTTGCACTCCAAGCAGGTAAGGCAACAAATATCGATAGGATAAGAGAAAAAAATATTTTACTTATCCATGTTTTGTTGCTACTGCTTTGATAATTTTTTTTATTTTGCATCTAATTAGCCATATATTCTGAATAGATTTTTTTGATTGCTGTTTTGCCTAATTCAGTGTATCCCCGTAACTGTAAATCACGTTGTGTATGGTTTATTTGAAATTGTGCTTCAATGTCAGGAGGGGGCAAAATTTCTTTTGCTTTTTCTGGCCATTCCACAATACAGATTGTATTACTATTAAAATGTTCAGAAAATCCTGCTTCGATAAATTCATCTGGGGTATTTAAACGAAAAAGATCAAAATGGATGAGTTCAGTTGCTGTACTGTTAATGTTAATAGTGTAATGTTCTGTTAAAGCATAAGTTGGACTTTTTACATGTCCTTTATATCCGGCAGCTTTTAAAATAGCACGGGTTAAAGTTGTTTTTCCTGCTCCTAAGTTACCGTATAAATAAATTTTCATTCCTGGTTTAAGGATACGAAAAAAAGAGAATCCAAGGGATTGTGTTTCTTTTTCACTAAGTAAATGAATTATTTTTTTCGACATTGCTTAACTATTTTGCAAGGAAAAAATACATGGTTTTGCAATTTTAATATTTCGATAAAGCTTTTTGTTATTTATTGTATTTGTTTTAAATTCTAGCACAACCATTTGATTTTATTTAAATATGGTGTTTTTGTTTTGATTGCTATCATAATGTTAATTTAAATACAGCTATGAAAAATCAAGATAAAAAATCAAGTCGTTCTATTAAATTGGATGACTTTTCTTTAATTATTCCTGCACCATTTGGATCCATTGGTGTGGTTTCTGATGGAAAAGTAGTTAGTGAAATATCTTTTTTGCAAGGAAATAAAATAGCAAAGGATACATCTAATGCATTTATTGAAGATGTTGGTAAGCAAATTTCTTCGTATTTAATTGATTCTTCTTTTATATTGGATTTCCCTGTTTTACAAATAGGTACTTTGTTTCAGCAAAATGTTTGGAAAGAACTAAGAAATATTCCAGCAGGAGAAACTTATACATATTCAGAGTTATCTAGGCTTCTTCATTCATCTCCTAGGGCCGTAGGACGAGCTTGTGCGACGAATTCGTTGGTTTTATATTACCCATGTCATCGAGTTGTTGCAGTAAATGGAATTGGTGGTTTTTCAGGAGAAACCGATCCAAACAGTGTGTTTCTAAATATTAAACGTTGGTTGCTAAAACATGAAAATGCTCTAAAGGATTAGAGATGTTTGAGAATGAAAAAATAACCATTTTAAATCAATCGGTTATAGATGAGTTTTGCGATGCCTTATGGTTGGAAGATGGTTTAGCAAAAAATACTATAGAAGCTTATCGTAATGACTTACAACAATTCTCTTATTGGTTAGAGAAGAAATACCCAAATAAAGCTCTTTTAGAAGTCGGACCAGAAGATTTGAATGCCTATTTTTCAGAAAGGCATGCTGAAACGAAAGCAACCTCTGCAAATCGACGTTTAACGGTATTAAAGCGCTTTTATCAGCTTTATATTAGACAAGGACGAATTAGTCAGGATCCTTGTTTGAAATTAAAATCTGCCAAACAACCTAATCGGTTTCCTCAAACATTATCTGAGGTTCAAGTAGAAGCATTATTAGAGGCTCCCGATATCAAAACCTCGCTAGGTTTACGCGATAGAACAATGATTGAGTTAATGTATGCTAGCGGTTTGCGAGTTTCAGAGCTGGTTTTGCTTAAACTGGTTGAGTTAAGTATGAATGAAGGAGTTTTACGAATTATTGGAAAAGGAGGGAAAGCACGTTTAATACCTTTTGGTCATGAGGCTAGGGGTTGGTTAAATCGTTATATTGAGGAAGCTCGCCCGAAAATATTAAATGGGCAAATTTCAGATTCACTTTTTGTGACATCCAGAGGCGGTGCAATGACGAGGCAAATGTTTTGGATATTGATAAAAAAATATGCAATGCAAGCAAATATTCATACTCCGTTATCTCCACATACTTTACGGCATGCATTTGCAACCCATTTATTAAATCATGGTGCTGACTTAAGGGTCGTACAGATTCTTTTAGGTCATGCAGATATTTCTACAACTCAAATTTATACACACGTTGCGCGAGAACGTTTAAAACAATTACATGCTAACCATCACCCTCGCGGAAGTTAAAAGTTTTCTACTTTAATTGAATTGTCACAACAAGTAGTCCATGATCAGAAATTTCCGGACGATCATGTAAAAGATGTTTACTTAGATATTGTGCATTGATTATTTTGCCAAATTTAAAATGAGTACGATTAGTAAACTCTTCAGAAACAAAAATATGATCAATTTTTGGTTTGTCCAAGTTTCGAAGAAAAATACTATTTTTTTCTTCAAATGAAATATTTGGTTGTATTTCATAACAGTTATAAAGCACGTTGGACAAAATATGAGATTTGTTTTGAGTTTGTCCACTGATAATTTGTGTAGATGTAGCAACTGAAAAGTCGTTAAAGTCCCCCATAACAATGAGAGGAGTTGAAGAAATTGTTCTTAAATTGGTCAGTAGATGTCGTACTCCAAGTGCATCAGTTCCTCGTTTGATTAAAGAACGTAATGCACCCAATTCTAATGATAAAGGAGTATGTAAATTAAAATTTTTAGGATAATCGGGATTTTTTGATTTTAAATGAATGACCAAAACATTAACTTGAATGTTATTAGGAAAAGCAACTTTAACTTGTAATACTGGGCGAGAAAAATGTGTCAGGATTGAGTCGTCTCCAGGTAAAGTCACTTTTAAATGTTTTGGTAAAACATAATGAAATGTAGGTGTTTCAATAATTGGAATTCGTGTGATTAATGCAACATTTGGTGTTTCAGGAAAGTTTTCTGTTTTAAGAGTGACGTAATTTGCATTTTTATAAAATTGCGTTTTTGCAAGAATATGAGGAATGGATTCAGGAGAAAATATTTCTTGTAATCCAATGATATCTGCATTACTTTGATCAAGTTGAGATGCAATCCAAGTTGTTTTCATATCGTATTCCACCTTGGAGTATGGAGGAGTATTTTCATAATAAATTACTCCAGGCAGAGCAAGATTGCGTACATTAAAGCTAGCTAATTTAATTTCATGTTGCATAATATTTACTTCGCAAATAAAGTGTCATCTTAATGATGAAAAATTAGTTCATCATGAGAGATAATGCGGTATGAAATAATACTTTCTAATAAACTCCATGAATACAGCAATTTATATTATCGTAGCTTATTTGATCGGTTCAATTTCATTTGCTTTGGTTTCCAGTAAATTATTTGGTTTAGCAGATCCTAGAACATATGGTTCTGGTAATCCGGGTGCAACAAATGTGTTGCGAACTGGAAATAAAAAAGCAGCTTTATTGACATTAATAGGTGATGCTGCAAAAGGGTGGGTTGTTGTGTGGTTTGGGCTGCAATATGCTCATCAATGGAATCTTACGAATTTGGCAATAGCTTGTGGCAGTGTTGCTGTGTTTGTGGGGCATTTATGGCCTGTTTTTTCGAGATTTCAGGGAGGAAAAGGCGTCGCTACTGCATTAGGGGTTTTATTAGGAATAAACCCTCTTTTAGGAATTGCTGTTTTGTGTACTTGGCTGATCGTCGCTTTTATTTGGCGTTATTCATCACTGGCAGCGATTATCGCCGCAATTTTAGCTCCATTGTATTATGGGTTCATAGCTGGATTTAATGTGCAATTTATTTCAATTGTAGTTATGAGCGTTTTATTGTTAGCGAGACATAAACAAAACATAAGCAATTTGCTTAAAGGAAAGGAAAGTAAGATAGGTAGTAAAAAGACCTAATTTAAGGTAGAAAGAAGATTGTGCATAATGGCATATTGCACAATTTCTGATAATGTACTCATCTGCATTTTGTTAAGTATACGTACTTTGTGTGTGCTGATGGTTTTTACGCTTAGATGAAGTTTATTTGCGATTTCAGTGATACTTTTTCCTGATGCAAGTAAAGTAAATACTTCAAACTCCCTATTTGATAATAACGTATGGGGAAATTTATTTTCAGGAGTACTTATATTTAGGGCAAGTTGTTCTGCAACTTCAACGCTAATGTAATGTCGACCAGAGGCAACACGTCGAATAGCGCTAACTAATTGAGTTTCTGCGCTTTCTTTTGTTAGATAACCAAGAGCACCTGCTTTGATTGCTCGTACAGCATACTGTTCTTCTTCATACATAGTTAAAATTAAAATAGGCAGCTTAGGTGCTTCTTGTTTTATTTGGCGAATTAAATCAATACCGTTTCTTCCAGGCATTGAAAGATCTAGTAACAGGACTTCAAAACCACCTTCTTTTACTTTTTTTAGTGTACTTGAGCTATCTATGGCTTCTCCTACCACACTAATATCATCAGTTACATCGAATATGCGTTTTAAACCTTCACGCATAATAGTGTGATCATCAGCAATAACGATACGAATCATGGATAGTTTGTAGCTAGTAACAATAAAATGATGAATAGTTGCTTATTTTATATCAAGTATATATGGTTTAATAAAGTTGATTATGATGCATTTATACGCTCAAGTGACCTATTACTACGGTACAATGACACCAGTAATTTTTTTATGGGCAGGACATGAGCAACGATAGTAAAAATAAAGTATCAGAGCCTTCAAATTCAAATTTTTTACGTGTAATTATTGAGCAAGATAATAAAAAGGGAACCTATAGGCGTCCAGATATGCCAGAGGTAATTACACGATTTCCACCCGAACCCAATGGCTATTTACATATCGGACATGCGAAATCAATTTGTTTGAATTTTGGTTTGGCAAGAGATTACAAAGGGCGTTGTCATTTGCGTTTTGATGACACCAATCCTACACGTGAAGATCAAGAATTTGTTGATACGATTATTGATAGTGTGAAGTGGCTTGGTTTTTCTTGGACACATCAAGATAAGGATTACATGCATTATGCAAGTGACTATTTTGATACGCTTTATTTGATGGCTGAGTATTTAATAGAAGCAGGACATGCTTATGTTGATAGTCAAACAGCAGAAGAAATTGCGGCAACGAGGGGTAACTTTTCTGAACCAGGAAAACCTTCACCGTATAGAGAGCGACCAATAGCAGAATCTCTTGATCTTTTTAGAAGGATGAAAAAAGGGGAGTTTTCTGATGGGGCTCACGTATTACGAGCCAAAATTGATATGGCTTCGCCAAACATGAATATGCGTGATCCAGTTATTTATCGGATACGACATGCTCCTCATCATAGAACAGGTGATCGTTGGTGTATTTATCCGATGTATGACTATACGCATCCAATTTCTGATGCGATAGAGAATATTACTCATTCCATTTGTACACTAGAGTTCCAAGATCATCGTCCGTTTTATGATTGGATTCTTGAACGTTTAACGGAAACAGTTACCACACCTGATGGACGGATTATTGGAGGTTTTCTCGTTAAACCGTTACCGCACCAGTATGAATTTGCTCGTTTAAATATGACTTATTTTGTCATGAGTAAACGTAGATTAATTCAATTAGTTGAAGAGGGATATGTTGATGGTTGGGATGACCCTCGTTTACCAACTATTGTGGGTTTACGTAGACGTGGATACACTCCAGAATCTATACAACTATTTTGCGAAAGAATTGGTGTAGCAAAAGCAGATGGTTGGATTGATTTATCAACTTTAGAAGCAAGTTTAAGAGATGATCTTGATCCTAAAGTTCCTCGTGCAATAGCAGTATTAAATCCTTTAAAACTGATTATTGATAATTATCCAGAGGATTTAGAAGAGGTTTGTACGGCTTCTATTCATCCACATTATCCTGAACGGGGGATGAGACAATTTCCGATTACCAAAGAATTATGGATTGAGCGGGAAGATTTTATGGAAGATCCTGTAAAAGGGTATTTCCGCCTTTTCCCAGGTAATCGTGTCAGATTGCGTTATGGATATGTTGTTGAGTGTACCCATGTAGATAAAGATGAGAATGGTGAGATTAAAGCGGTACACTGCACTTATTTCCCCGATAGTAAAAGCGGAACATCTGGTAGTGCTAATTACAAAGTTAAAGGAAATATTCACTGGGTTAGTGTGCCTCACGCTGTTCAAGCTGAAGTTCGTTTGTATGATCGGCTTTTTTTGGATCCTCATCCAGATCAAGGTGGAAAAGATTTTAAGGAAGCATTAAATCCACAAGCTAAACAAGTTGTGACAGCATATTTAGAACCAGGTTTAATAAAAGCATTGCCTGAAGAACGTTTTCAATTTGAACGACATGGTTATTTTGTGGCTGATCGAGAAGATTCAAAACCGAATAAACCTGTTTTTAACCGAATTACAACTTTAAGAGATTCTTGGACGAAGAAATAATAAAACTATTTAAGTTGTAAGCATTATTAACCAATCATTGCCTAATCTTAAGCCAAATAAAATTCAGGCAATGATTGGTTTTTTTATATTAGAAATAAAGAATAACCAAAGTTTTATTTTTTCCGTTTTGCTTCTTCATATAGGGGAAGAACTTTAGGTAATTCTTTTTCTAAATTAGCAATTCTAGTTTTATCGGAGGGGTGTGTAGAAGTAAATTCAGGAGGACTATTTTGGTTAAGGGCGTTCATTTTTTTCCAAACATTAACAGCAGCTTTAGGGTTATACCCAGCTCTAGCCATTAGTTCCATTCCAATAACGTCAGATTCAGTTTCCATTGTTCGAGAAAATGGGAGTGTAAGTACATACTCACTTGCAACTCCTGCTAAACTTTGACCTATGGATCCCAATCCTAATAAAGAACTTCCTATAGAGATAAATTGATCTGTTGCAATTTGCTGTGAAATTTGCTCTCGACTATGTTCCCGAAGCGCATGAGCCATTTCATGACCAATAACGGCAGCAAGTTCATCATCTGAAAGATTTAATTTTGAGATAATTCCTGTATATACAGCAATTTTCCCGCCGGGCATGCAATAAGCGTTTACTGTATCACTACTAATTACGTTAGTTTCCCATTTCCAATTTTTTGCGTCAGGGCGAAATATACCAACTTGAGAAATTAATCGTTTTGATATTGTATTTACACGTTTAGTATAGTTTTTATTGGTATTAAGAGCATTTGCTGCTTTGGCTTTATTCATCTCTTGGAGATAAGCTTTAGCAGAACCTGCGTTTATATCCTCTGAAGAAATTAACAAAAACTGGCTACGCGAAGAATTAGTTGCTCCACCTGCAGTTGTGCTTTCACAGCCAGATAAAGTCAAAACACTAAATATAATAATAGTAATAATAGATGCCACTCGCTTCATAACGAGGTCTCCTAAATTAAAAGTGACTTGGTAATCAATTATATTTGAGATAGGTAAAATTTTTATTTTGATATGTTCCGTTTAAGTAAAAATTAAGTGATTACTAAATGAAAGGCAGGTTAAGCACAATTTTCAATGAGTAGTTATACTTAGCTTATTTATGCTTTATTTTAGTTTTATAGGGGAAGAAGATGAAACTATATTACGCACCAGGAGCAAGTTCTCTCGCGTCTCATATTTCATTACGCGAAGCAGGTTTGACTTTTGATATGGAAAAAGTTGACTTAAGAAAAAAAACAACTGAAACAGGAAATGATTTTTATCAAGTTACGATTAAGGGAGCTGTTCCTGCTTTGCAATTAGACGATAATCAAGTATTAACAGAAGGGTCGGCAATTTTACAATATATTGCTGATTTGGTACCAAGTAAAAAATTGGCTCCAAGTGCAGGAACTATAGAACGTTATCGATTAATGGAATGGTTAAACTTAATAGCAACAGAATTACACAAAAATTACAGTCCGTTATTTAATCGAGAACTTGCAGACTCAGCTAAAGAAATTTTTCGAGGTAATCTCAAACGATATTATGATGTTGTCGAAAAACAATTATCAAAAACGCCTTTTTTATTAGGGGATACATTTTCTGTTGCAGATGCATATCTTTTTACTGTAACTAGATATGCAAAATTTGCTGGTTTAGATATTGGAATGTGGCCATCATTACAGAACTTTCAACAACAAATGTTTACCCGTCCATCGGTAATTGAAGCATTAAAATTTGAGGGACTGTAAAGTATAGTAGTTTCCTGCCGTAAAAAAACTACTGACCCTGTTTTTGTTTTTTGGGTCAGCTTATAGAGTCTGGAAATGAAAAAATATTCTTATTATTCATATCTTTTGCTTGACGATAATGTCAAGCAAAAGCTTATTAATATTTGCATGTACGGTAACAATCGTGAACAAGCCATAGGTTTTTTTCGATTAGCAACCGGCTTGTATTATCTTTCACGTATTATGGTTGAAGATGAACTAGATTTTAAAGCGATTGATAAAAATTTTAATCGATTTATATTTCAGGTAATTGGTCGCGGACATAGTATTACTAGTGTTTTACAGTATATGAGTAGTCGTAAAGTATTATGGGTATTAGAGTCGCGAGCATTTTTAAATCTTTTTTTGGATATGTTTCCTGATATTCCTTTTTCTAAGATTTTAATTTTATTGACTGTAAATTTATCGGTTTCGAAGAAAATATCAGGTTTACCTGTAAAGGGACCGCTACGTGATTGGTTATTGAAACAAAATGAAATGTATATGGCTACTAATGAAAATAAAACAACATCTGAATTAGCCAAACAATTTCCTTCTCCTTCTCAAATCGAAAGATTTTCTACATCGATAGCATCTTCTCAATAAAAATAATCCTTTTCAAGATTTACTTTAAATTACTTGAAAAGGATTATTTTGTAGATTGATCATCTAATTCTTATGCTTGTATAAATATTAAGAATTAACATTTCTCCAATATTGGAAAAAAAGAAATTATGAAATTACCCTAGTGTTTTAATACATTCTTTTACCAATCCTGGACCTCTATATATCATTCCGGTTAAAAGTTGCACCAAAGACGCTCCAGCTTCTATTTTTTCATTTGCATCTGTGCTGTTCATGATGCCACCAACTCCGATGATAGGTATGGTATCGCCTAATTCACTTTTTAAAAGTCGAATAACTTGTGTTGATAGGTCACGAACTGGCGCACCAGATAGACCTCCTGCTTCATTTGAATGAGGTAAATTTGCAATTAATTCTCTTTGTATTGTTGTATTCGTTGCGATTACACCATCTATTTCATGACGCAATAATGTTGCTGCAATAGTTTTAACTTGTTCAAGATTGATATCAGGAGCAATTTTAAGAACTAAAGGTACGTATTTAGCGTGTGTATCGGTGAGGCGTTTGTGTGTAATTTTTATTTGTAAAAGTAAATTATCTAATTCTGTTTCTTCTTGTAATTGACGTAAGTTTTTTGTATTAGGAGAAGAAATATTAATCACAATATAATCTGCAACAGGATAGACTTTTTCTAAACAAATGATGTAATCGATTACAGCATTTTTAATAGGAGTATCTGCATTTTTTCCAATATTTAAGCCTATGATGCCTTCTTTTTTATTGAAATAACGAGAAGCCTTAACATTTTTGACTAAAACATCAACACCTTCGTTATTAAATCCCATGCGATTAATTAGGCCTTCTGCGGCAGGAATTCTAAACATGCGAGGTTTTGGATTTCCTGGCTGTGGACGAGGTGTAACTGTGCCTAATTCAATAAAACCAAATCCAAGAGCGGCAAGACCATCAATTGCAGAACCATTTTTATCTAATCCGGCAGCTAATCCAACTGGATTAGGAAAAGTAATACCCATGACTTGCCTTGGGGTTCCTTGTATTTTAGGAGACAAACGAGATAGACCAGTTGAAGCCGCCATTCTTAATGACTTCATTGTGAAATTGTGTGCTGCTTCAGGATCCATTGAAAATAGAACCGGACGAGCTAATGTATACATTAATTTTTCCATCATGGGTAAGACAAATGTTCAATAATGAAAGAATTGATTTATGTATACATTATAAATTAAAGGAAAAAATAGTTCTTATTATGACCACTATCAATATTAGAGAAATTCTAGCAAAGTAGGTTCCCAAGAAGTAATAGGGGGGAGATTAATTGCATTTGATAAGTGAGTGGAAAAGTCTTGTCGAGAAATAGAAATAGCACCTAGTGATGCTAAATGAGCAGTTTCTTGCTGGCAATCAATTAACTTAACTCCTTGTTTTTTAAGAAATTGTACTAGCCAGGTTAGGGCAATTTTGGAGGCGTCATTGATACGAGAAAACATAGATTCACCAAAAAACATTTTACCTATGCAAACACCATAAGCTCCGCCTACAAGCTCATTATTTAACCAAAGTTCTGATGAATGAGCATAACCTATTTGGTGTAGTTCAACGTAGTTTTTAATAATGTCTTCTGAAATCCATGTACCATTATCATCTTTTCTGGGTTCTGCACAAGCACGCATTACTGATTCAAAAGCAGAATCAAATCGGATTGTCCATTTTCCGCCAGACTGCATGCTTTTGCTAACTTGTTTTAATTTTTTTTTCAAACTTTTTGAAATAGACAATTTATCGGTTGGTAAAACCATACGAGGATCGGTAGACCACCAAAGAACGGGTTGTCCACTTGAAAACCAAGGAAAGATACCTTTTTTATAAGCTTCTATTAAACGTAAGGGAGAAATATCAGCGCTAGCGGCTAATAATCCACTTGCACCACTAGCTTTTGTTAAAGCAAGGGAAACGTCAGGAAATGGATCGTTGGGTTCTAACCAAGGGATCACGATATTATTCATTCTTAACAAAAGTTGCTTTACAAAATAGAATATTTTTGTATGACAACTTTAAAAAGTATTAGCTAACAAACCTCTTCAATTGCTTCACCCAATTCTTTGGTATCCCATTTTACGATTTTTTTAGCAGATCGTTTTTCTTTTGCTGCAGTATGTTTTGGATTAGCAGCTTCTACTAGAATTATGGGTTTTTTTAATTTTTTTGCAATATCGATTTCGAGATCAATCCATCTTTTGTAGTCATCAAATACACCGGCTAGAATGATCAAACAAGAACAGGAACGCATTTTTTCTTCAATAGCTGCAGCTAAAGCTTTCTTGGATGGTAAATGTTGTACAGGATCATCCTTAGAAACACTAAAAAGTTCATATACAAAGTCTGGGACATGACGAATTCTATAATTTTCTAATAATCCATAAAGGCGTTGGGTACCATCATCAGGTAACCAGCTATAGCTAACGAAGAGTGGATAAGTTGCCATAGAAAAATCTCCTTTTTTAATTTTTGATATTAAGAACCATCATTAATCGAAACTTTTAATCGGTCGATTTCAAATCGATAAGTTTTTTTAGATCAAGAGAATGCAATTTATATGTTTTATCAAGTACTTTTTCTTTATCTTCAAAAAATAATTTAATTGCATATTTTGTACTAGTAAAAGCAATTTCATCCCAAGGGATTTCATCTTCTGTAAACATTTTTGCTTCTATAGTTTCGATACCAGGCGCAAATGAAAGTGAGTTTAATTCAGCAAGGTAGAACAAATGAACTTGATGGACTGAAGTTAAATTCATCAATGAAAACAGATCTAGCAAACTAATTTTTGCACCGGCTTCTTCTACAGTTTCTCTTAGCGCAGCTTCTTGTGTTGTTTCGTTATTTTCTAAAAAACCACCAGGTAAAGTCCAGAGTCCCTTTCTTGGTTCAATGGCTCGACGACATAGCAAAATAGAAAGATTTTTTGACTGTTTCCAAAATGGAATAGTACAAACTACAATTTTGGGGTTTTGATAATGAATTGTCTTGCATTGATGACAAATATATCTAGGTAAATTGTCATCAGGTGGGATTTCAAAAGAAACAGGATAAGCACACTGAGAACAGAATTTCATGAAAAACTCAAGTTTAAAAGAATATAGGAAAAACATACTAGCGTTGGATTCTACCATTAAGAGAGGAAGACGACTTAATTTTTATAAAGTTGTACAGATCGAAATAAAGATGATATAATTTAAGTCTTAAATGAATTCAGACGCGGGGTGGAGCAGTCTGGTAGCTCGTCGGGCTCATAACCCGAAGGTCGTAGGTTCAAATCCTGCCCCCGCAACCAAGAAAGTATTTTATACAAAAAGTTTGTAAGCCCGCATAAACAAAGTTTTAGCGGGTTTTTTGTTTAATAGTCGTTCTATATACTTCCTTAACTTTCGCTTATTTTAACTATAAGAATTGGTATGGATTCAAACATGCCAAGATAATTTATACCTAAAATTCATACTTATATTATCCAAGAGTTGAGAATGTGGCACGAACTGTTAAGTTACTAAATGAGGTCAAGAAAAAAACTCCAAAAAATTTCTTTTCTAAACTTTGGAAAAATTATTAGTGGAATTTATTTTTTTTCAGAAATCTCTTTTTCTTTTAATGCTTTTTTATTTTGATACATAGCATTATCAGCTCGTTTAAAGACACTTGCGAAAACATGATCCGATTTTGGTTGAAAAATGGCTATCCCGTAAGCAAGTGAGATTTGAGTTTCTGATCGAGCGGCTTGATTAAAGAGATTGATTTCTTCTTGCAAGCTATCAATTCTTCTTTGGTGATCAAAATAATCAATATTTTCTAAAATCACAACAAATTCGTCTCCACCAATTCTAAAAACAGGACTATTTGGAAATGCTTTACAAATAATCCGACAGGCATTGATAATTAACATGTCTCCTAAATCATGTCCGTAATTATCATTAACCCATTTTAATTTATTCAAATCTAGTACAACTACGGCAAACTCAGGTTTTTCTTTTCTGATTTTTTCGTCTAGTTGCAATTCTGCTTCTAAAAAAGCGGTTTTGTTTTTTACTCCAGTTAAAGCATCTTGATATGCAAGTTCATTAATATAACCAACATATTTTTGTAAATGCTCTACCGTTTGCTGAAAACTTTCTGCAAGCATACCAACCTCATCTTTTGTTTGCTGAGTAATGCTAATAGTTAAGTTTCCAGCAGCAATTTTTTGTGCAGCTTCATTTAGCTCTTTTAAAGGTCGAGTTAAATGCCGAGTCATAAATATAGCTGCTATGACAGATAAAATAGAAATAAAAAGAAAGGCAAAACAGATTTGCATAATCAAAGCGTATTTTTCTGAGTCTATTTCAGAGACAGGGGATGTAATGGCTAAGCGCATATCGTTAATGAGAGTGCGGAAAGCCATTTTTTTCTCTTCATCTTTCCATTTATATGAATATAAAGAACTACCACTAGTACCGTTTAATAATTCCGATTTAACTAGTTGCAATGTTCCATTGGTATCATAGATTTTTGCTTCAGATTCGAATTCTTTGTGATATAAAATTTCAGCTGTCTTGTCCGTTAAAAATGCGTAACCGTTTTGATATATTCGCATACTATTAACGATATCCATGATTACCTTAAAATCAATATCCATTCCAACAACGCCAATAGTTTGATTTTCTACATAAAGAGGAATGACAAACGAAATCATTCGAATATTGACATTTTTATTTAGATAAGGATTTAACCAAGTAGGTTTCCCATTTTTTATTGGAATGTAATACCAACCAACGTGCTCAATGTCTGAGGGACTATATTCAGAGAGATCTGTTGGGATAAGTTGTCTAAAATTTCCATCTAGCGTAGTTTTACTCCAAAATAATCCAGAAGTTGGAGGGGTAAAATCAGGGTTAAAACGAACATAAACAGCCATTGCTCCTTCAGTATTAACAGCTGTGTTGATAGCTATAGTTTGTAATTTTTTTGTATAGCTTTCTAAATACTTCTTATCATTTTTTAGTCGATTAGTGCTTTCAAGCTCTTTTGTTGCATAAACCGCAAGTGCTTGAACAGATTGTTGAATATGAAAAAGTAATGAATTGATCTGTTGTGTTTTTTCTTTACATAACAGATTCATGATTTTTGCAGAGTTTTCATCTACGACTCGCTGGGAGTATAAAATACCTGCACTTCCAATCAAAGCAGATGCAATGAGTACACATCCTAGAATCAATATAATGAATTTTGTTTGGATTGATTTCATCCGTGCTTTTCAATTTTGACTTTAGTTTTGCTAAAAATCATCTATAAATTTGTACTTAAGTTGAAAACTATAAGTGTATTGATTCTATAACAAGCTAGATTTTTATAGCAATAGATATAAAAACAGCTACAAATTTTTATAGATTACAAAAAAGCCCTATATTTGCTTGAAAATATAGGGCTTTAAAATTTATCATAGTTGATAATAATTAAAACTAATTATCTCCTCCAGTTTTTTTTCCACAATACGGACAGAAAGAGAAAGTATCAGCTGGTAATGGTTTTGAACATTCAGGATTGCTACATGTTGCAGGAATTGGTCCTAATTCAACAATAAGTTCTCCTTCTCGTACTGGTACCATTTGTTTTGTTTCACTATAGTTAGCCGTTTTTAAAACACGCTTAACAACTCCGTCCATTGGGGAAAGTACAGCTTTTTCTTGTTTCATAATAGAAATATTGAAAAGCTCATCTCCTTTTTTTACAGCTTGTCCTGGGCTAATGTATGTTACCCAAAGATCTCCATTACTTGGAGCAGCTACATGATATGGGTTATCTGGATCAGCTTTTGAAACATTACCTTTTCCAGCTGTTCCTGGCGTTCCGACTTGTACTTCAGAACTCATGATTTCTGAATCAAGAACATAACGAACAATAGACATTCCATTTTCATCAGGATTGCGGATGCTCAATAAAGAAAGTGTATGCGGTTTTCCTTGGCTATCCAAGAAATTCAGTTCTTCACCAGGCATCATACCTTCAAACCAAATGTCTAAAGGTAGGTTATTTGGATTACCGTAATTTAATCGGAAATCAAAAGTTTTTAATGCATCTGCAGGATGATTGAGATAGAGTAACAATTCATCTTCAGTCGGTTCGCGATGTAAATGCTCATGTAATGCAAGACGTTCTGCATCAAAATCGATATCGTTTAATAAATCTAATGGTGAATTTTCAGTGCGTTTTGCAATCATTTGTTTCCAGTCTTCGCCAAAAGCACTTTGATATACCCAATCAGCTGGGAAGCCAAGTGGAAGTCGTCCGTATTCACCTAAGAGCAAACCACGGAAAGCATCATTACAATCTCTATAAATCATTAGGCGAGCTTCTTTCATTTCGTCAGACAACTCTTCTTCAGAATGAGAAGTAATATACTCCATCACTTCTAATAATTGACGAACAGCATTATCTCCACCACGTCTATGAGCACCTGTAACAGCTAAGAATGCAGTATTCCAAGTAATTTGCGATCCTGGTGTTACATCATGGTAATGAACAATTTGACGAGCACAGGCAAGGAATCTCAACATTTGCGGTAATAAATGGATATAGCCTTGGTTGAATGCCCCTTGTTGAGAAGAAGATGTTGCTCCACCTGGCATACCATGATGCACAACATCATAGTCAATACCTTGAAAATAAGGTGCAGTATAACGATCATAATAAGGCATAATTTGTTTTAACACGAAGTTTCCTTCACGTAACATATGCTTGTTCAGATTCGTTTTTAATCCAATTTCTTCTAAGTAAGCTGCTGTTGAAAGAATTTCTCCTTGTCCATACCAACGCATAGCAGCACCCATTGATGTATCGATAATATGAACGCCTGCTTTGGCTGCTTCTGCAACTGCTGGTACAAATAAACCATCTGTATAGTGACGATGGTAATGTAAAACAAGCTCTGGCCACTCTTTTCGTAAAGCAGTTACCAATTCACGCATAAAGTGTGGAGGACAATTACCTGCCATATCTTTCAAGCCGAGAATGATATTTCTAGAGGCTTCTACTAGATCTTTTCCTAAAATTTGAGCAGTTTGTTGCAAGATTTCTCTAGTAACATCTAAATAGTGTCCAACAGTGAAACCTCTTCCGTAACTCAATGAAAGAGAAGGCTGGAATACAACACTTGGTGTATGCAGAATAACTTCTGCAAATGGACGCATATTTTCAATGTGATTTAAGAAATCAAAACTCCGAATAACATGGAATTCTTCGCAAATTTTTTCTGCCGTCGCATACATCAGGTTGCGAGGTTGAGGTCTATAACCTAGAACATTCGTGGAGCGAATGAGAATTTGCTTCATTGTTTTTGGCGCAATTCGATTCATTTCCTTTGCTTCTACAAAAGGAGATGTCATATTTGCCATTAGGTTTACGTGAAAATGTGCGCCACCACCAGTTTCTAATGAGAAGAAATTACAGTTATCTAAATAAGGTACAACTAATAAATCTTCTGCTAATCTGAAACGGTTACCACTGTTTGATTGAGTATTATCACGAGTTGTTGTATCAGTGAAGTGAACATAACCCGAATCTCTGACGAAAGAAAGTAATGATTTTCTATCTCCACGTGGATATGGGGACGGTTCAGAGCGAGTTGATGATGGTATTGGTGGTAAAACCGGTTCAAATTTTGGCATACGTGGTGTTTGACGGGTTCTGTATTCACCAAGTTGAACAAAACGGTTATAGCCTCTAGCAGAAATATCTGCAATAAGACGAGCAGAACGTTCAGCTTCAGGAGCTGCATCTGCATACTCCATAAGGTCAGGATGAGCTGAGATAAAGCGAGTATCACATTCACCTTGACGGAATAAAGGATTTTTTATGACTTGACGGAAAAATGGGATTGTTGTTTTAAGACCCGCAACTGTGTATTCACTAAGGGCACGTTCCATAATACCCAGAACTTTGGACCAATCGTGAGCATATGTAATCAACAAGGATCCTGCAGAGTCATAATTTGAAGGGAATTCATACCCTGCACTCATGTTAGAGTCAATACGTACGCCTAACCCGCCTGGGGAAACATAACGGCTGATTAATCCAGAGTTAGGTGAAAAACTTTTCTGTGGGTCTTCGCAGTTAATGCGAACTTGCATAGCATGTAGAATTGGCTTCGTATTTTCTTCTTTAAAACGAAGTTCACTTCCAAATGCGATAGCAATTTGTTCTTCAACCAGATCTATACCGTAACGACATTCAGTAATACCGTGCTCTACTTGTAAACGAGTGTTTACTTCAATCAGATAAGGTTCTCCTTCAGAAGTTACCAAGAACTCAACAGTAGCAACTGAATGATATTTGACTGCTTTTACAAGTGTACGAGCATACTCTTTTAATCTTTCACGTAACTCCTCTGTAACCATAACCCATGGAGAAGGAGTAATTTCGATTAATTTCTGATTGTTGCGCTGTAAACTACAATCGCGTTCATCAAAAGCAAAAACATTACCGTATTTATCAGCAATGACTTGAATTTCAATATGACGAACATTGGAAAGAAATTTTTCTACATAAACGCGAGGATTACCAAATGATGCTTGAGCCATAGTTGAAGCTTTAAAGAAAGCATCTTCCAGTCCTGCTTCATCATGAACTTCAAAAATACCGCGACCACCGCCGCCACCTTCTGCTTTAAGCATGATTGGAAAGCCAATTTCAATTGCTTTTTGGCGAGCTTCGGGCACATCAACAGCACCATCTGATCCTGGAACAACTGGAATACCCAATTTTTTTGCTAAAGCACGAACTTGGACTTTGTTTCCAAGTAAACGCATTGGTTCTTCTTCAGAACCAATAAAGATCATACCGGCTTCTTTACAGATTCTTGGGAAGTTTTCATCTTCAGACGCGAATCCCCATCCTGGATGAATAGCTGCAATACCTCTTTGTTTGGCTAGTTGTACTATCCTTTCAACATCCAGATATGCGCGTGGATCATCCCCAAGGAGTAAAAGTTCCTGAGCAGCTGATGCAGCTGGAGCTGTTTTATCAATATTTGTTGCTGTCATAACAGCAATCGCGTCAAAACTTTCACGAATAGAGCGGCAAATTCTTCGTGCAGGAATACCTCGGTTAGCTACTAAAATAGCTTTTCCTTTCAATTCCTTTGCAACTTGCTCAAACGTTTTTCTGGACATTTCTTTCCTCTCAAAAATTGATAACCGCGCATTTTGCGCGCGGCAACAAATAAATACTACTAAGTCATTCTAAGCTCTAGCGAGGCTTCCTCTAAAAACTTCATGCATTTCACCATTTGAGGTTTGTAACAATAAACCTCCTGTGAGGCTAATACCTCTTAACCAACCATTTAATGCAATACCACTTGTATCAGAAATAGAAACCTTTTCATCTTTCCATGCAAGAAGCGAATTTACTAATTCTGGCAGTGTTTTTGCTTTTGATGACGAAAACGACTGACTATACGCAAAAATGGTTTCATTTACAAGTGCTTGCCAAAGAGTAAATGGTGTAAATGAAACAGAAGTTGTTTTTGCTGTTTGCAAAAGTCCAGCAGGTATAGCATGTTCACGCCTTAATTGTTCGTTATCTGGATGAGTACAAAGATTGACTCCTAATCCTGCAAGTAAAATACCACCTTTATTTTCTACTAAAATTCCTGCGACTTTTGCTTCATTTTCATTCAATAAATCATTTGGCCATTTTAATTTAAGGGGGTAACCTAATCGGTTAAAAGCAGTAGCTAGAAGAATGCCAATAATCAAAGCAGCTGCATGGGTATGAAACAAAGGAACGTCTGGTAAACGGAATGTAACATACAGATTGCCACGTGGAGATTGCCATTGCCTATGAAATTGTCCTCGACCAGCAGTTTGTGTAGTAGCTAATACTGCACCCCATGCTGGAAGTATTCCTTTTTTTGCAAGTATATGACCAATTGCAAAGGTAGAAGTTACTTCGTCGCATAAATAAACGGGAGCTGGAATATTAAAAAAATCAGCTACTTCTTTTTTTGAACTTGGTATGTTCAGACCTAATAATGAATTTTTGCCAAAAAGTGCATCAATAGAAAATGAAGTTGCATGTTCTGCTAATCCACTTGTTAGTGCAAAACATCCTGTTTTAACAGGTGTTTCAGGTAAAAAAGGCAATATAAAAGAGGAATACGCAGAAGCTTCAGACATAAAGTCAATCAAAAAAGCAAAAAAAATACCAATGATTTGCAATTAAAAAGATTATAGCGCCATCATAAGAATTTGTGGGGAAGATAATTAGTTGTTTTTAATTTGTAAAGTTAAGGTTGTTAAGACAGGAAAATACGTATCTTTTTGACTATAGAATTATATTTTTTTACTTGTTTAAATATAGGATTTTCTTATTACTTGGAAAGTTTTTTCTTTTTCATCAAATTAAATATACAAAATAAAATAGTTTTTCAGTACGTATCAGAATATGAAAAGAAATATGTGATACCGTTATTTATCAAAAGAAATTATTGAATATCGAATTTTCTTGTTGAAATGCCAGAAATTCATTATTGAGCAGGATAAATCATGAAGAAGATTATTATTTTTGCGTTAACTATGTTTATTTCTTGTACAGTTTTTGCTCAAAATGAGCAACTTGCAAGTAAAGCATCTATTGAAGTATTACTTGAATTAACAGAAGCTAAGCAAACTTATGATGCCACTATGAAAGATATGGCAGAAATGGTGACGCAGTCCAGTGAACGTTTTCTTGATCAAATTCCTTCTCAAAATCAGACTAAATTTAAAAAAGCAATGACATTATTCAATGCAATGTTTCAAGAAGAAATGAGTTGGGACAAAATAAAATCTCATTATTTACAAATTTATGCAGAAACTTTTACACAACAAGAGATTAATGATCTGATAGCTTTTTATAAAACACCTTCAGGAAAGGCATTTATTAAGAAAGATCCTATTGTGAATCAAAAAATATCGCTTTTGTACAAAAAAAAATCAATGGAGATAATGGATCATTTTGCAAAAATAGTTGAAGAATCTGTAAATAATTAGCGTTTTATTTTATGAGTGTAACTTTCTCAGTTTTTGGAGTTACATAATCTGGAGCAACAGCGCAACTATTCAATATCGAACTTGTTAAGATCAATAACAACACAATGCGGATAAAAAACAAAAAATAATGATTTTTTGTTTTTTTTAATGTGAAACTGGGTATTCATTAATTTTTATATAAACTTAAGTTGTTTTTTGCTCAGTGTGCATGATCGTTTTTTTATTTGTTTTTTTACGAAAGCGATCTAGATACAAATAGACAATTGGAGTCGTATATAAAGTTAGCATTTGACTTAAGATCAATCCTCCAACAATGGAAATTCCAAGAGGAATTCTCATTTCTGCACCATCACCGTTTCCAAATGCTAATGGCAATGCTCCAAATAAAGCTGCCATTGTAGTCATCATAATAGGTCTAAATCTGAGTAAACAAGCTTCATATATGGCTTTATCTGGAGATAAAGCATTTTCACGTTCTAAAACTAATGCAAAATCAATCATCATAATTGCATTTTTCTTCACAATGCCAATTAAGAGCAAGACACCTATCAATGCAATTACAGAAAACTCGCTACCAGAAAATAAAAGAGCAAGTAAAGCTCCTACTCCTGCTGATGGTAAAGTTGATAAGATTGTGATTGGGTGAATGAAGCTTTCGTATAAGATTCCTAAAACTATATACACAGTCACTAATGCTAAAGCAATTAGTAATGGTTGATTAGATAACGATTCTTGAAATGTTTTTGCAGTTCCCTGAAAATTTCCGACAATGGAAGAGGGCATGCCTATGTCGGAAAGTGTTTCATTTATCAAATTAGTTGCTTCAGATAAAGAATTTCCTGATGCTAAATTAAATGACAAAGTTGATGCGGCAAATTGACCTTGATGGTTTACGGAAAGAGAGGTTGTTGTCGGTTTCCATTGAGCAATTGCAGACAAAGGAGTTGGACCAGCTTTAGGTGTTTGAATATAAATATAATTTAATGCTTCAGGATTTTGCCAATATTGAGGCGCGACTTCCATTACAACTTTATATTGGTTTAAATCATTATAAATGGTAGAGATTTGTCTTTGACCAAATGCATCGTAGAGTACTTCATCAACTTGTTTTTGAGTTAAACCCAATCGTGCCATCGTATCTCGATCAAAAGTCAACATGGTCTGCAAACCTTTTAGTTCTTGATCTGTATTGAGATCAGCAAGAATGGGAAGTTTAGAAAGTGCATGTAGTACTTTTGGAGTCCACTCTCTTAACTCATCTAAATCATCGCTTTGTAAGGTGTATTGATATTGTGCATTACTGGGGCGTCCTCCCATTCGAATATCTTGAATGGATTGCAAGAATAATGTCGCTCCGGACTCGGATGCTGTTTTTTTTCTCAATCGTCCAATTACCTCATCTGCAGTAACGTTTCGTTCAGAACGGGGTTTTAGGCTAATAAATAAACGAGCAACATTGCTCTGATTGCTTCCTGCATAACCGGTAACTTGATTCACAGCAGGATCTTCTTTTATTTTTTCCATATAGCTTTTCATTTTTTTTTGCATGGATTGAAATGAAATGCTTTGATCTGCCCGGATAAAGCCAAACATTTGTCCTGTATCTTGTTGAGGAAAAAAGCCTTTTGGAACGACGATGTAAAGAAAAATATTAAAGCAGATAGTGATGATGAGGATAGTTAAAGTAAAGAGTCGGTGATGAATAGCCCATTTTAATGTTTTTGCATAAATGATTTGAATATTGGAAAAGAATCTTTCACTTCTTTGAAATAAGTTAATTTTTTTTGATGAATTATTTGGAGAATTGTTTTTCTGCTTTAACCATAGTGCACATAGCATAGGTGTTGTTGTTAATGAAATAAAAAGAGAAACAAGGATTGTTGCTGAAAGAGTGACAGCAAATTCACGAAATAATCGTCCTATTATTCCTCCCATTAACAAAATAGGAATAAAAACAGCAATAAGAGAAATGCTGATTGATAAAACAGTAAAACCTACTTCTTTTGCTCCCATTGAGGCTGCTTTTAATGGAGCTACTCCATTTTCAATATGCCTCATAATGTTTTCCAGAACAACGATAGTGTCGTCTACTACAAATCCAGTAGCTATGGTTAATGCCATTAGAGAAAGGTTATTAAGTGAAAAATTTGAGAGGTACATGATTGAAAAAGTACCAACCAATGAAACAGGAACTGTAATGGCAGAAATTGCAGTTGCACGAATATTTCTTAGAAAAAGAAAAACAACCAGAATAACTAATCCGATAGAAATTAAAAGTGTTAGTTCAACATCAGCAAGAGACCCACGAATGGTGGGTGTACGGTCCATGACGACATTTAAATCTATTGCATTAGGAACAGAAGCTGAAAGCTCTGGCAAAGCATCATAAATTCGATCAACGGTTTCAATAATATTGGCGCCAGGTTCACGAAAAATAATGATCATAATACAAGGCTCACCGTTGATCATGCCTAAGTTACGAACATCCTGAACGGAGTCAACAACAGTAGCAACGTTGGAGAGTCTAACAATAGAATTATTAGAATGATGTATGATTAAAGGCATATAATCTTTGGCTTCTTTTGCCTGATCGTTTGCCTCTATTTTCCATTTATTGGTCTGACCGTTTATAAATCCCTTGGGGCGATTAACGTTTGTGTTAGAAATAGCCTTTCTAATTTGTTCCAAACTGATTCCATAATTTGAAAGCTGTTGGGGGTGTGTTTCAATACGAACAGCAGGTTGTGATCCACCACCAACAAAAACATCTCCCACACCTTCGAGTTGCATTAATTTTTGAGCCAAAATAGTATCTGCTGAATCATACATTTTCCCTCGTGTTAAAGATTCGGATGTCATCGATAAAATCATGATTGGAGCGTCAGCAGGGTTGATTTTTCGATAGGTTGGTTGAGAGGACATACCGGTCGGTAACAGGGCATGTGCTGCATTAATTGCAGATTGAACATCACGTGCAGCTCCATCAATACTACGTGAAAGATCGAACTGAATAGTGATATCGGTTGCACCAAGTGTGCTGGTAGAAGTTATTTCGGTAATTCCGGCAATTCTTCCAAGAGAACGTTCTAAAGGTGTTGCCACTGTAGAGGCCATTGTTTCAGGGCTGGCACCAGGTAATTTGGCTCTAACACGTATTGTTGGGAAATCTACTTGAGGTAGTGGTGAGACAGCGAGTTGGTTATAGGCAATGATTCCTGCTAAAAGGATAGCTAGTGTAATAAGTACTGTAGCGACAGGACGATAGATGAATATTTCTGAGAATTTCATCAATAGCCTCTATTCAGTTTTATTAATTTCATCACTTTTGAACAGAAAATTTACTTTTAACCTGCTTTGCGAGTCGATCAAAATAAAGATAAATGACTGGAGTTGTAAATAAGGTTAAAACTTGACTAACTAAAAGCCCTCCTACCAATGTTATACCTAGAGGTTTACGTAATTCAGAGCCAATACCTGTTGCAAACATCAAAGGAATTGCTCCAAGTAGGGCGGCCATTGTTGTCATTATAATAGGGCGAAAACGCAATAGGCAGGCTTGATAAATTGCTTCTCTTGGTGTTTTTCCTTCATCTCTTTCTGCAACTAATGCAAAGTCAATCATCATGATGGCATTCTTTTTAACAATACCAATTAATAAAATGATGCCAATAATTGCAATGACGGATAAATCATTTCCAGAAATCATCAATGCTAATAGTGCACCAATTCCTGCTGAGGGTAAGGTGGATAAGATGGTTATAGGATGGATGTAACTTTCATATAAAACTCCTAAAACAATATACATAGTAACGATGGCAGCAAGAATCAACCATAGAGTAGATGATAAAGATGATTGAAAAGCCATTGCTGCGCCTTGAAATTGAGTCTGAATACTGGAAGGTATTTGTAATTCTTGTTTTATATTTGAAATGGCAGATACGGCTTCAGAGAGGGAAGTATTTTTTGTTAGGTTAAAAGAGATGGTGGCAGTTGGGAATTGCCCCATATGATTAATAACGAGAGTAGATGGACGTTCTTCAATAGTAGCAATTGTATCTAAGGGGACAAGTGTTCCACTAGAGGTGGATACGAAGATATTCTTGATTGATTCTGGATTTTGCTGTTCGTTTTCTTGGACTTCAAGTACTACTCTGTATTGATTTGTTTGGGTATAGATTGTTGATATAAGCCGCTGTCCAAATGCATTGTATAAGGCGTTATCGATATCGTATGTAGTGATTCCAAGACGTGACGCACTATCTCTATCAATATTAATATAGGACATTAATCCATTTTCTTGTAAATCAGTTGCGACATCTGTTATCTCAGGAAGTTGTTTTAGTTGTTCAATTAATTTAGATGTCCAAATTGATAGATCCTGTTGATTAGTTGCTTGTACGGTAAATTGATATTGAGTATGGCTCGTTCGACTGTCGATGCTGATATCTTGTACAGGTTGTAGATAGAGAGATATTCCTGGAATATTTGCTGTTAATTGTTGAAGTCGATTCATGATAGTTTGAATATCATCACGGTCGCCTTTTGGTTTTAAATTGATGAGTAATTTTCCGTTATTTGGTGCAGGGTTTGTGCTATCTACGCCAACAAAAGAAGATAAGCTTGTTACATCTGGGTCTTCTAGTAATTTGTGAATTATTTTTTCTTGACGTTGCGTCATTGCAGCAAATGAAATGGATTGCGGCGCTTCGGATATTCCTTGAATGATGCCAACATCTTGTACTGGGAAAAAACCTTTAGGAATAATAATGTATAAAACAATAGTCAGAAAAACTGTAATGACGGCAACGAATAAAGTTAGTTTTTGACGGTTTAAAACCCAAGTTAGGCACTTTTCATATTCTGAGACAACGTTATCGAAAAAACGACCGCTTGCATGAAAAAAACGACCTTGTTTTTTGTCAGGAATATGTTTTAAAAGCCTTGCTCCCATCATTGGAGTTAAGGTTAGAGATATTAATGCTGAAATTAAAATAGATACAGCTAAGGTAACGGCAAATTCTCTAAATAACCGACCGATGACATCGCTCATGAAGAGCAGAGGAATCAAAACTGCAATCAGGGATATTGTCAGTGAAATGATTGTAAAGGCAATTTGTTTGGAACCTTTTAAAGCGGCTTCCATTGGGGTATCGCCTTTTTCAATAAAACGCGCAATATTTTCAATCATAACAATGGCATCGTCGACAACAAAACCGGTTGCAATTGTTAATGACATTAAAGTCAAATTATTAATTGAGAAACCAGACAAATACATGATGCCAAAAGTTCCAATTAACGAAAGTGGCACTGCTATAGCGGGAATAATTGTTGCTGTTAGATTTCTAAGAAAAATGAATACGACTAAAACAACAAGCGCTATAGCCATTATCAGTTCTTTTTCAACATCATGAATAGAAGCCCTAATTGTTGTTGTTCTATCTGAAATAATTTCGACATCAACAGAAGCTGGTAGATTATTTTTTAGTTGAGGCAATATTTCTTTAATTTTGTCAGCAAGTGCAATGACATTAGCTCCAGGCTGTCTTTGTACCGTTAATATAACTGCAGGTTTTTTTCCAGCCCAAGCTGATAGTCGGGCATTTTCAGCTCCATCGATTACAGTAGCGATATCTTTTAATCGTATTGGAGATTCGTTTTGATAAGCAATAATGATATTTTCAAATTCAGAAGCAGATTTAAGTTGATCATTTCCATCGATAGTAGATGCTTGAAAGGATCCGTCAAAGCTTCCTTTTGCTTGATTGACATTAGCTAAAGAAATAGCTGTCCTGACATCTTCCAATGTTAATCCTCTGGCAGCAAGTGCTTTTGAATTTGCTTTAATTCGAACAGCAGGACGTTGCCCACCGTTAATGCTAACTAATCCGACTCCAGGTATTTGAGATAATTTTTGTGCTATTCGTGTATCTGCAAGGTCCTCCAATTTTGTAATAGTTATGGTAGGAGAAGTTACTGCGATCGTTAAAATAGGCGTATCTGCTGGATTGACTTTGTTGTAAATTGGTGGATTTGGTAAATCATTTGGTAGAAGATTACTTGCTGCATTGATAGCGGCTTGAACTTCCTGTTCTGCGACATCTAAAGTTTGAGAAAGTGAAAATTGCAAGGTAATGACAGAAACTCCTTCTGAACTAGAAGAAGACATTTGTTCCAAACCTGACATTTGTCCTAATTGCCGTTCTAAAGGTGCAGTGATTGTTGACGTCACAACTTCTGGGCTAGCACCAGGATAGTAAGTAACAACTTGCATTGTTGGGTAATCTACTTCTGGCAAAGCAGAAACTGGCAAAAGTTTCCATGCGACAAGACCAGAGAGCATGATTGCTACCATAAGTAAAATAGTAGCAACAGGGCGAAGAATAAATTGGCGAGATGGATTCATAGATTTCTCGTTGTTTTTAGGGGACAAAACCGCATTTATTCTCCTGATTTTGTGGAAGTTAAATTTTTAGTTTCGACTTTTTCTGAGTGATTAATTTGTTTTTCTTGGTCAATTGAGGGTTCTTTTATTGGAAGATTGTTATCCATGTTAAGCTGACTTACAATTTTAATTGAAGAACCATCACGAAGTTTATCAACGCCATCAATAACAACAATTTGGTTTGGTTCAAGCCCTTCCTCAATAATAGTATTTTCACCAGATACGGCACCAGTTTTTACTGCCACTAAACTAACAGTATCATTGTTATTAACTCTATAGACAGTTTTTCCAAGTTTTCCTAGTTGGATTGCGACATTTGGAACAACAATCGCATTTGTTTTTGAACCTAATTTCAAATGGACATTCACAAACTGGTTAGGGAATAGTTTTCGATCAGTATTTTTAAATGTTGCTTTTGCTTCGATTGTGCCGGTATCTGTGTTTAATTGATTATTTATGGCTAGCAGAGTTCCTTCAGTAATTTTATTTTTATTTTCTCGATCCCAAGCTTCAACAACTAATTTTTTGTCAACACTATATGCTTGTAAAAGTTCTGTTAAATTAACTTCAGGAATTGAAAAAACAATATTGATGGGTTGTTCTTGTGTAATTGTGACAATGCCATTATCGTCATTAGCATGAATGATATTGCCGAGATCAACTTGCCTTAATCCAACACGTCCAGATATTGGGGCGGTTATTTTGCTATATGTCAGTTGTAAACGGGCATGATCTACTGCCCCTTGATCAAGTTTTACTGCCCCTTCATACTGCTTGACTAGGGCTGCTTGGGTATCAACTTGTTGTTTTGCAATAGCATTTTCTTTTAATAATTGCGAATAACGTTTTAAATCAAGACGGGCATTATCCAGTAAAGCTTGATCTTTCATAAGTTGCCCCTCCGCTTGCTTTAATTCTGCTTGAAAAGGGCGAGCATCAAGTTCTGCTAAAAGTTGGCCTTCTTTTACGAATTGTCCTTCTGTGAAATGCAATTTCATTAATTGTCCATCAACTCTGCTTCGGACTGTTGCAGTATAAGTTGAATTAACTGTACCTAACGCTTTGATGTAAAGGGGCACATTTTTCATTTCAACAGTTGCGACACCGATTGATACTGCTCTGTCACGTGGTAGAGCAACTTTATTTTTTGATGTGAACCAATATATTCCCCAAATAATAAGAGTTATTAAGGAAATGATAAGAATCAGAATTAAGAGACGAGATTTGGTATTTTTAGGCATGAAATGTTTTTTAGTCATGATAGAAGAACAAAATACCTTACTTTTTAGGTGAGTTATTTCATATAACAATTAGGGTAAAAACATTGTAATGCTATTAGTTTTTTTATAACAAGACAGATTTATAAATCTTTTACAAGGAGTTACAAATTGTGTTTTTTGTTATATGAAAAATATAATAATGAAATTCAACGTAGTTTATAAAAGAGCGTTGAGAAGAACAGATAGAGAATTCAGAGTGAGTGTAACGAATAAATAAAACATAAATATTTTGCAGTTTTTATTAAACCGCAAAATATTTATGAAAATTTTATTGTTAGGTATATTTATTCAAGTGGAGGCGGTTTGTCAGGCACTTCCATTAAGTTTTTAGGCTGACAATAAATGTCCCAACTACCACGAGAATAGTGAAAATCGCCTTCAGCAAAAACAGCTCTTTTTTTCGTTAATTTGCCTTCACTGTTTTTTAAACTATAGTGGTAGCAAAGTACACTTCCATCAATATTGGTTTTAATATCATCTATTTGAACAGAAGTTGGATCTACCTCATTTGTTTTTAAAAGGAATGTGGCAGACATAATACGCTGATGAATTTTTTCACTTCGCCTTGCTTCTTCAACTTCTGCACGAGTTCGGACTTTCTCTTGAGTTTTTTTATAAATCATTAAACCCATACAAATAGCTAAGACAGCAACTACACCAATCATTATCCAAGTGATTCGTTTACTTTTTTTGGGACCTAATGAATCACAATGAGGACATCTATCTGCAGTCTCAATAACTTCTTTTTTACAAACTCTACAGGTGACTATTGACATACAAAAACTTTCAAATATGTTAGTTACAGTCTCTTAAAGATAGGCAAGTATACCAATTAAATTTCATTTAGTTGCGATTCTTTATATTTCTTTAGCAATATTGGATACAAAAAATAAACATGAAATAAAAAATCCATCTAAATAGATGGATTTTTTATTTCATCAGGCTGTTGACAAATTAGAGATATTTTTAAGATTTGGGCACGAATTTTCCATGTTGGGAAATTCGTGTTTTTTTATGGCAAAAAATAGCAAAACTGCCAAATGGAACCTGAATTTCATATCACTTTTATGGACATCATT
>JAZUNA010000043.1:0-5958 GCA_045603905.1 Oxalobacter sp.
ATCGGATTCCCAATCATCGAAGCGTATGCAGAAACATGCATGGGCATCGCTATGTCATGCACATCACGCTTTTAGGCAAAGTACAGGAGAAAAAGGGTTCATCATCAGAAGGGATGATAATGGATTTTTCTGATGTTAAAAGATTAGCGGAAACCCACTTAATATCACATTGGGATCATGCCTTTTTAGTATATGAAAATGATGTGCCTGTTCGAGAATTTTTGGATACATTGTCAGGACATAAAACGGTTGTTTTAGATCGTATTCCAACTGTTGAAAATTTGGCACAAATTGCCTTTGATACTTTGAAAAAGGTATACGATGATTATTATGAAACAGCGTTAACCTTGCAGAGTATCCGATTGTATGAAACACCTAATAACTGGGCGGAAGTTTCTACTACTTCGGAATGATTCTGATGGATAAGGATCAAGATTTCATGAAATTGGCTTTGCTTGAGGCGGAAAAAGCAAGAGCCAGTGGTGAAGTACCTGTTGGAGCGATTATAGTAAAAGAAGGTAAAGTCATTGCTAGTGGGTATAACCAGCCTATTATGAAACAAGATCCAAGTGCACATGCAGAAATTATGGCTTTACGTCATGCTGGAGAAGTACTAGGGAATTATCGTTTGCCTGGATGTGATTTATATGTCACTTTAGAACCATGTGCCATGTGTGTAGGTGCGATGATACATGCCAGAATACATAGAGTCGTTTTTGGTGCATATGATCCTAAAACAGGGGCGGCAGGTAGTGTTGTAAATCTTTTTGAAGAAAAAACCTTAAATCATCATGCAACAGTAAGAGGTGGTGTTTTAAAAGAGGATTGTGCAGAACTGTTAAAAACTTTTTTTGCAATGAGACGAAAGCAGGCAAAAGAAATTGCTGCATCTAGGAACAGTTAGGAAGAGTAGATAGAAATATGCCCAAGAAAATCGGTATTGCTATTGTTTCTCCAGGGGGATATGCCCCCGGTAATGATGCGGTTAAACGAGTCATATCTGAATTGGAAACACAAAATTGTTGTGTTTATAACTATTACCAGCATGAAATGCGTTATCAGCGCTTTGGTGGTAAAAGGGAATTGCGTTTAGATCAAATTCATGAAGCAATAAAAAACCCTGATGTAGATATTATTCTTTCGCTCCGTGGTGGTTACGGCATGTCACATTTACTTCCTTATTTGAATTTTAAAATGTGTGCAGATAGCGGAAAGCTTTTTGTGGGGCATAGTGACTTTACAGCGTTTCAATTGGCATTATTACAGGAAACAAAAGCCATTAGTTTTGCTGGTCCGATGATTTGTAATGATTTTACGCGAGAAGACAAAAGTGATTTTACTTTTGAACATTTTTGGAAATGTTTAAAAGGACCTGATCATACGATTGAATGGACATCCAAAGAAAATCCGAAAATCAATTTTTCTGGAATGCTTTGGGGGGGTAATTTAACGATGATTACTCATCTTCTTGGTACAAAGTGGATGCCTCAAGTTCAAAACGGCATTCTTTTTATTGAGGATATTAATGAACATCCCTATCGTGTTGAACGAATGATTTTACAATTGCATCATAGTGGCATTCTTTCAACTCAGAAGGCACTTGTTTTAGGAGATTTTTCAGGATATACCTTAACTCAATATGATAACGGTTATGATTTTGACGCTATGTTGAACTGGATACGTTCGTATGTTTCTCTGCCTGTTATTACAGGACTTCCATTTGGACATATTCGCGATAAGGTAACGTTACCTGTTGGGGCATTTGCACAATTAATTTCTGATCAAGAAAGCGTTTGTTTAAAAGTAGAAGGATATCCAACACTGAGTACTTTAATTTAGTTTTATTTATCAGTTATTTATAAAGCTTTCAGCAGGAAAAAAATTTTAAATATATTGAGTTAGTATAAAAGTTAATCGGAAAAGCATTTTCTGTCATGAATATGATAAATCAGAAAGAAACTCAAAATATCAAGGAAGTCGAATACGATCTTCCGCATATCAAAACAGGGGAAACAACCATTGCTTGTGCTTGGGCTCGTATACCTCCAGAACCAACTTTGGCTGAAAAAAATGCCATGAAAGAAAAAATACGGCAATTGCTTAAGGAAAAAAATGCTGTATTGGTAGCTCATTATTATGTTGATCCAGATATTCAAGATCTGGCAGAAGAGACGGGTGGCTGTGTCGCAGATTCTTTGGAAATGGCACGTTTTGGACGTGATCACCCTGCAAAAAAACTTTTTGTTGCCGGTGTTCGTTTTATGGGCGAAACTGCAAAGATTTTAAGCCCAGAAAAGCAGATCTTTATGCCTGATTTGGATGCAAACTGTTCTTTGGATTTGGGATGTCCAGTTGATGAATTTACGGCGTTTTGTGATGCACATCCTGATCGTACCGTCGTTGTATATGCCAATACCAGTGCAGCAGTTAAAGCACGTGCAGATTGGATGGCGACATCTTCCATCGGTTTAGAAATTGTTTCTCATTTACATGCCCAAGGTAAAAAAATTATCTGGGGACCGGATAGACATTTGGGTAGTTATATTCAAGAACAAACTGGAGCAGACATGTTACTTTGGCAAGGTTCATGTCTTGTTCATGATGAGTTTAAGGGAGCAGAATTAAATCTCCTGAAAGAAAAGCATAAAAATGCGGAAGTTTTGGTTCATCCTGAGTCACCGGCTTCTGTTGTTGCATTAGCAGATGTTGTTGGTTCGACTTCGCAAATTATTGCTGCAGCGAAAAGAAGTTCTGCCCCAGAATTTATTGTGGCAACAGATAAAAATATTTTTCATAAAATGCAGCAAGCTGTTCCAGGTAAAACGCTGATTGAAGCGCCAACAGCAGGAAACGGTGCAACGTGCAAGAGTTGTGCACATTGTCCTTGGATGGCAATGAATTATCTCTCTAATTTATTAGAGGTCATTGAACATGAAAAAAATGAGATTCATGTTGATGCAGATATCAGGGAAAAAGCTGTTATTTGCATTAATCGAATGCTTGATTTTGCTGCAAAGCACAAGATGGGAGTACAATCCCAAAAAAATCTTTCAAAGGAAAGTAACTTACATTCAGGAATAGGTCCAGCATGAGTAGCAACTTAAAAAATCCTTATGCTCCGTTTGATGCAAAACTAAAGAAAGCTTTAGCTGCTAATATCAAAGAAGCATTAGATGAAGATATTGGAAAAGGTGATTTAACAGCTTCATTGATATCTGAAAACCAAACAGTCAAAGCGCATTTAGTTGTTCGGGAAGATGCTGTGTTGTGTGGGGCACCCTGGTTTGATGGTGTTATGGAAAAAGTTGACAGTCAAATTCGCATCGAATGGCATTATGCCGAAGGTGATTTGATGTCTGCTTATTCAAATGTATGCACAATTTATGCTCCTGTTCGTTCTTTACTAACAGCAGAACGTTCTGCACTTAATTTTTTGCAATTGCTCTCAGGGGTTGCAACTTTAACAAGAGAATATACACGCTTGATTTCTGGAACCAGAGCAAGAATTTACGATACACGAAAAACATTACCTGGCTTAAGATTAGCGCAGAAATATGCTGTTCGTGTAGGTGGTGGAGAAAACCAGCGTTTGGGTTTGTATGATGCAATTCTTATAAAAGAAAATCATATCACTGCAACCGGAGGTGTAAGACAAGCTTTTGAGGCAGTACAAGCGATAAATAAAACGGTACCTATCCAGATTGAGGTAGAAGATCTTGATCAACTTGAAGAGGCATTAACAGCTGGTGCTAAGTCTATTTTGTTAGATAATTTCAGCATTGAAATGATTAGAAAAGCGGTTCAGCGTACAGCTCAGAAAAAAACATCTGCAGAAAAAGAGGGTAAGCCTGCGGTGTTAGAAGCTTCTGGTGGCATTAATACAGCAAATGTTCGTCTTATTGCAGAAACAGGTGTGGATCGTATTTCTATTGGTGAATTAACAAAAAGTATCAGAGCAATTGATTTTTCGATGAGAATCCTTTCTGAGGGATGATATTTTTTTAGAAAATTAAAAAATGACGCATAAAGATAAGTCTATTTTGTTTTAACAAAATAGGCTTAATTGTATAAAGTACGTATGTCTTTCACGTTTTTGATAAAACAAAAAGAAAATACTTTTCTTTTTGTTTTATCCTTCCTCTTTTCTCAATTTTTGGGAATGCAATTGGTCTATGCAGACACGATTAGTACAGCTTCTTTGAAAAAAGGTTATAGCACAGCAGAACTAGATCAGATGTTAGCTCCTATAGCACTTTATCCGGATGCTTTATTAATACAAGTTCTAAATTCGTCAACTTTTCCAGAAGAAGTGGTAAAAGCTTCCAACTGGTTGAAAGAATATAAAATCAATGAAAAACAAAGTAATACATTAAAAGAGCCCCAATGGCATTTTAGTATCAAGTCTTTAATGTCTTTTCCTGATCTTTTAAAGCAAATGTCTTTCCGAATAGGGTGGACAACAAAGTTAGGCAATGCATTTGCGAAGCAACAAGAAAAGGTTATGGATCGTATCCAATTTTTGCGTCGCAAGGCAAAAGCAGCAGGGAACTTAAAGTCTAATGAGTGGATTTATGTTGGAACAATCAATCGTGACATTGTGATTGAACCATTTTCTTCAGAAATGATTTATGTTCCATACTATAACCCGCGCATGATTTATGGTTCATGGTGGTGGTCTGAATATGAACCTGATTTTTGGTTTCCATGGAAAAATCATGGAGAATTTTTAGAACATGATTCTAAAATTTTTTTATGGGGAGTTGCTGTTGGATTCAGTTATTCGCGTTTTTATGGTTATCTTGATTGGGAAAAACGGCAAATTGACTGGAAAAGACATTCAAAACTTTCTATTAGACGACCATTCGAAAAATAAGTCCTTTGTATTTTAGATTGACATTTCTATGTTTATAAAAAGTCTGTTTTTTTAGAGCAAATCAAGGATTTTTTACTTCGTATACAATGATTAAAAAAGTTTTATTGTTCGTAGCAAGTAAATTTTGCTTTTTATAAAAAATAACTTTTCTGTAATAACTCCTTTGAAAAAGAAATTTTGAAAATCAATTTAAAAATGGAGGGGATTATGAAAGAACCGAAAGTAAAAAAAACAGATGAACAATGGCAAGCTTGCCTTTCACCTATGTCTTATCGTGTAACTCGTAAAGCTGCTACAGAAGAACCTTTTACTGGAAAATATTGGGCTTATCGGCAAGAAGGCGTTTATTATTGTGTCTGTTGCGATACTCCTCTTTTTTCTTCAGATGCAAAATTCGAATCAGGATGTGGGTGGCCCAGTTATTTCAAGGCAATTGATTCAGAAAATGTCATTGAAAAACCTGATTTTTCTTTAGGCATGATTCGAACAGAAATTATTTGTGCGGTTTGTCATGCCCATTTAGGACACGTTTTTAATGATGGACCTGCTCCAACTGGTTTAAGATATTGCATTAATTCAGCTTCAATGCGTTTTGAACCGACTAAAAAATAAATTTGAAATTAAAAAGTATGATGTCAGTTAGCATTCAAAAAGAGGATTTCAATGTTTCTGATGAATTGGCTATTCTTCGAAATGGAAATCCTCATGTAGGGGCTGTGGTCAGCTTTGTTGGAACTGTACGGGATGTTAACTCAGATGTTGTTATGATGGAGTTAGAACACTATCCTGAAATGACAGAGCAATCTCTTATAGAAATTATTGCTCGGGCAAAATCAAGATGGTCTATATTAAATGTTAGGATTGTTCATCGTGTTGGGCAACTCTATCCAATGGATCAAATCGTTTTTGTTGCGGTTGCTGCTAAGCATCGAGCCGAAGCTTTTAGTGCTTGTGAATTTATTATGGACTATTTAAAAGTTCAGGCACCTTTCTGGAAAAAAGAGACAACAGTATCCGAATCATCGTGGGTGCTGGCAAAAGAAAAAGATAATTTGGCAATAGAAAAATGGGAAAAATAATATGGC
>JAZUNA010000044.1:0-6336 GCA_045603905.1 Oxalobacter sp.
ATCTCTATCAAAAACAATATATACTGACTCAAATGCTCTTGGTTTGATTTGTTTGTAAGTATCTCCATTTAAAAACAAACTCTCAGCATACTCAACTAACTGGATAGGCTCCGTACCAAATTGTCCATGCCTTATCACAATATTTGCAGTACTCAATCGAAAATGTGAACATATTTCTTTAAAATAATTTGGTTCAGTTTTACTTCCTTCTGTGACAATTAATATTCTGTCATGACCCTTAAGTTGACCTTGCTTACGTTCAAATTTTCCTTTTTTCCTTATTTTAGGAGAATTGTCTCTGACCATTTTTCCTCCTATTGCACATCATTATGCAAAAAAGGAATCCCTCCATATCGTCCTATCAAATACCCTTTTTCCAATGCTTCATTTTTACGAGGACTAAAAGCAACTAATTCTGTTAATGTCGTTGCTTGATCGTTATTTTTTTCAACAAACCATACCTGATCACGTCGAAATAAATCTGTCTCATTCAATAACGATACATCGTGAGTCGTAAATATTAGCTGAGCATTTTCTATATTTCTTTCATTACTATGAAACATTCTTATCAATTGACGCACAAGCATGGTATGCAAACTGGTATCCAATTCATCAACAATCAGCGTCAATCCTTTTTTGAGAATACTTAAAATCGGTCCTGCCAAAAAAAGCAAATTACGCGTTCCACTGGATTCATCCTTGATATTTATTCCAACATTTCCATGTTTTGCTACATGCTGAAAAGTAATCTTATGTTCTTCAATATCTTCTTGTTTGACTTCTGCCTTTCCCGTTGACAAATCAAATTGTAGAGCTTGAGCAGTAACTTTCTGTTTTTCAATAAGAATATCTTCAAGAGTGATATCTGCATTATTGAGAAAAAGACAAATATCTTTATGCAAATCGGGTTGTTGTAGCATTTGAATCGATATTTTAGGATTCAGTTTTGCATATTCATTAAAAATAATCAGATCGTTTTTAAACCAATCAAATACTTCTCTCAACATGACATTGTTTAACTGAACAGCGGTTGAGAGAAAAAGAGCATTTTGACGAGTTGTTTTTTTAAAAATATCTTTTTCTCCTCTAAATGCACTTCCAAAAGTGTATTCATCTTGATTTTTCTTTTCATCAAAATATCGAGTAAACCATGTTTGAGGTTTGAATGTTTTATAAACCAAAAGATATTCATTGATAATGCGTTCTGGCAGCATCGAAAACCCATACTGATATCGAATATCATTTTTGATGAAAATGACTTCAAATTCAGTCGGATTGTTCGAACATTCTGGATCCATTAAAAAAGGTTGCACATTAAAATTCTGCCCTTGCTGAATAACCGTTGCTGAATCCAATACAACTGACTGCATATATTGTATCGCTTTAATTAGATTGGACTTTCCACTGGCATTTGCACCGTAAATAACTGCACTACGTAGCAACCTAGGTACTGAACGCATATTGGTTTTTGCAGTATGCGTATCTTGTAGTGTTTTATCTTTTGAAGCAACTAGGCTAAATACTTGCTCATCACGAATACTACGAAAATTTTTTACTCGAAATTCTATAAGCATAATATTTTCCTATATAAAAATAAATATATTTATATTATGCATTTTTTTTGCAAAATATGCGATTATTTTTATAATCGTTGATTAAATTAAAATTTACAACATCATTTGTAATTTAATTTATCAAGAATACTAACTTACATATAAAAAAACTCCATTTAGTCGTTTCCTAAAAATTACGACTAAATGGAGCGAAATAAAATTTAAAGACAAAAATTTTAGTGTCGAACTAAATTTTTATCTGTTGGTTTTTCAGTTGTCTCAGAAGCAACGGCTGCAGGCACTTCCTCCTGATCTTCTTTTATCTCTTCAGGTTGACGCTCTAGAGCAATTTCCAAAACCTTATCAATCCAGCGAACCGGTAAGATTTCCAGTTTATTTTTGACATTATCAGGAATTTCTACCAAATCCTTTGTATTTTCTTCTGGAATGATAACCGTCTTAATACCACCACGAAGCGCTGCTAACAGTTTTTCCTTTACACCACCGATCGGTAAAACTTCCCCTCTTAAGGTAATCTCACCTGTCATCGCAACATCGGCTCTAACAGGAATACCACTATAAACAGAAACTAATGCGGTCGCCATGGAAATACCGGCAGAAGGACCGTCCTTGGGTGTTGCTCCTTCAGGCACGTGAATATGAATATCCGTTTTTTCAAAAGCTTCATTACGGATGCCTAATTTATTCGCACGGCTTCTGACAACAGTTCGAGCAGCCTCAATAGACTCCTTCATCACGTCACCTAATGTTCCTGTTCGAATAATGTTACCTTTACCAGGAACGGTAACTGCCTCGATGGTTAACATTTCCCCACCAACTTCAGTCCAGGCAAGACCACAAACTTGGCCGATCTGATTTTCTTTTTCTGCTATACCAAAATCAAATTGACGAACACCCAAGAACTTCTCCATACTCTTTGGCGTTACCATCACTTTGCGATTTTGCTTCTTCAGAAGTAACATCTTGACAACTTTGCGGCAAATACGAGAAATTTCTCGCTCTAAACCACGTACGCCAGCTTCACGAGTGTAATAGCGAATAATATTGCGAATTGTGCCCTCAGTAATGGCTAGTTCTTCATTTTTAAGTCCATTACCCTTCATTTGTTTAGGTATCAAATAACGCTGTGCAATACTGACTTTTTCGTCTTCTGTATACCCGGACAAACGAATCACTTCCATCCTGTCTAATAAGGCAGGCGGAATATTGTATGAATTCGATGTTGCAATGAACATAACATCAGACAAATCAAAATCGACTTCAACGTAATGATCTGAAAAAGTATGATTTTGTTCTGGATCTAATACTTCAAGCAAAGCTGCTGCAGGATCTCCTCTGAAATCTGCACCGATTTTATCAACCTCATCCAAAAGGAACAGTGGATTTCTCACGCCCACTTTTGTCAGACTTTGTAAAATTTTGCCCGGCAAAGCACCAATATAGGTACGTCTGTGACCACGAATTTCAGCTTCATCCCGAACACCACCCAATGCCATTCGAACAAATTTACGATTGGTTGCCCTTGCAATGGATTGTCCTAAAGAGGTTTTACCCACACCAGGAGGTCCAACAAAGCATAAAATAGGTGCTTTGACCTTCTCAACACGTTGTTGAACAGCCAAGTATTCCAAAATACGTTCCTTGACTTTCTCCAAACCATAATGATCGTCTTCTAAAATTTTCTCAGCATGTGCCAAATCATTATTGATTTTGGATTTTTTTCTCCAAGGTAAAGAAACCAAAGTTTCGATGTAGTTTCTAACAACAGAAGCTTCTGCCGACATAGGCGACATAGATTTGAGCTTTCTAAGCTCATTTTTCGCTTTATCTGAAGCTTCTTTAGGCATCTTGGCGGCTTTGATTTTTTTCTCTAATTCTTCTATATCAGCACCATCTTCGCCCTCGCCTAATTCTTTTTGAATGGCTTTGACTTGTTCATTCAGATAGTATTCGCGTTGGGATTTTTCCATTTGTCGCTTAACACGACCACGAATTCTTTTTTCTACCTGTAAGATGTCTAGTTCACCTTCTATTCGCTCTAAAAGGTACTCCATTCGACGGGCAACATTGAGCATTTCCAAAACAGATTGTTTTTGCTCTAATTTAAATGGCAAATGTGCTGCAATGGTGTCAGCAAAACGCCCTGCTTCTTCAATAGAAGAAAGAGAAACCAAAACCTCATGAGGAATTTTTTTATTTAATTTTACGTATTGTTCAAATTGCTGAACAATAGCGCGACGCATTGCTTCAATTTCAGGCTCGTTTTGTCCTTCTTCAGCAATTGAAACAACATCTGCTTTCAGAAAAGTTTCATCTTCTATAACATGCTCAATATTGGCACGGTATGAGCCTTCCACCAATACTTTAACGGTTCCATCCGGCAACTTGAGCATCTGCAAGATGGTTGCAACACAACCAATGTTATAAATATCTTCTGCCTGTGGATCATCTTTGGCAGCCTTTTTTTGAGCTGCTAACATGATGGTTTTATCATTTTCCATGGCGGCGTCTAGCGCTTGAATCGACTTTGGACGTCCCACAAATAGAGGGATAACCATGTGCGGAAAAACAACCACATCTCTTAAAGGAAGTAGCGGCAATCTCGACTGTTCTTTTTCAATAGTCAACATGGTAAACCTTACTTAATAAACTCAAATTGTATTCAATATTACATCCCTAAAAATGAATGTTTAGGAATCAAAGAGGAAAATAGTATTGTTACTTTTTATACAAATTGTGAAACATTAATTTTCACTGGCTAATGTTTCTTTGTCCCTATAAATCAATAAAGGTTTCGTATTATTGTTAATGGTATTTTCATCAATAATTACTTTGCTGACATTTTTCTCTGTCGGCAATTCAAACATAACATCCAATAATAAATGCTCCATAATCGAACGTAATCCCCTTGCCCCTGTTTTTCTTTCCAAAGCTTTTTTTGCAATGGCAAACAGGGCTTCTGATTTGATTTCCAGTTCGACATCTTCCATTTCTAATAGCTTGGTATATTGCTTAACCAAAGCATTTTTAGGTTCTTGCAGGATTTGAACCAACGTTTCTTCAGTTAACTCATCTAAAGTTGCAACAACCGGCAAACGTCCAATCAACTCTGGAATGAGACCAAATTTAATCAGGTCTTCTGGTTCAACATTGATTAAAACTTCACTGTTACTTTTTTCTTTCTGGCTTCTTACGCTTGCAGAAAATCCAATTCCACCTTTATCTGATCGGTCCGAAATGATTTTAGTTAAACCATCAAAAGCACCACCACAAATAAACATAATGTTAGTGGTATCAACCTGGATAAAATCCTGATTAGGGTGCTTTCTTCCACCTTGTGGTGGCACAGAAGCCATTGTGCCCTCAATCATTTTCAAAAGTGCCTGCTGAACACCTTCGCCCGATACATCACGTGTAATGGAAGGATTATCTGATTTACGTGAAATTTTATCGATCTCATCAATATAGACGATGCCGCGTTGGGCTTTGTCTACATCATAATCACAGTTTTGCAATAATTTTTGAATAATATTTTCAACATCTTCGCCCACATAACCCGCTTCAGTTAAAGTCGTTGCATCAGCAATGACAAACGGAACATTAAGCATTCTTGCCAGGGTTTGCGCAAGTAAAGTTTTACCGGATCCAGTTGGTCCGATAAGCAAAATATTACTTTTTGATAATTCAACATCATCGTCTTTGTCTGCAAAATAGCGTAAACGTTTATAGTGGTTATAAACTGCTACAGACAAAATCTTTTTAGCTAACTCCTGACCAATGACATACTGATCCAATAATGCACAAATTTCCTTAGGAGTTGGCAATTCATCCTGATTTTCTTTATTAAACTCGGCATTGATTGTTTCATCCCGAATCAGGTCATTACATAATTCAATGCACTCATCACAGATAAAAACGGAGTGATCATCACCCACGAGTTTTTTTACTTCACTCTGACGTTTTTTGCAAAAAGAGCAATAACGCATTTTTTCGTCTGAAGAATTATTTTTTGACATGACGCCATCACCAATAAATAGAGAAAATTACATTGTTCATCTTTTATGAACAAGATAACACAAGATGGAAAAAAACGCAGGCGAAGCGAAGACAACTAGCCTCGTGTCGTTAATACCTGATCAATCAAACCGTATTTAACAGCTTCATCAGCTGACATGAAATTATCTCTTTCTGTATCAGCCGCAATTTCCGCAACACTTTTTCCGGTATTTTGAGCCAAAATTGTGTTGAGTCTTTCACGTAAATACAGAATTTCCTTAGCATGGATTTCAATATCTGTTGCCTGTCCTTGAGCACCACCTGATGGTTGGTGAATCATGATACGGGAATTCGGTAAAGAAAAGCGTTTGCCTTTGGCACCAGCTGCTAACAGGAAAGCTCCCATAGATGCAGCCAAACCGGTACACAAAGTAGAGACTTCCGGGCGGATAAATTGCATGGTATCGTAAATAGCTAAACCTGCAGATACAGAACCGCCCGGTGAATTGATATAAAGTGAAATTTCCTTATCTGGATTTTCACTTTCTAAAAAGAGCATTTGTGCCACAACTAAATTGGCATTGTGATCATTAACAGGACCCACAAGAAAAATAATTCTTTCTTTAAGTAAACGAGAATAAATATCAAAAGCACGTTCGCCACGTCCGCTTTGTTCAATCACCATTGGGATCATGCCGATCATTTCGGTATCCAGTGCTGATTTACGCAAATATGAATTCATCTTGTTTCCTGTTATATCAAAAAA